>DASYHQ010000050.1 GCA_035998445.1 Tepidisphaeraceae bacterium
GATGACAACCAGGTTTGCACCGATGACAATCGAGTTTTCACCGATGCAAACTGAGTTTGCACCGATGCCAATCGAGGTTGCACCGATGCCAATCGGGTTTGGCATCGCCTGAATTCGGGATGGTCCTCATCCCTCAAGGCTGGAGCAGCGGATCTATTCCTGTAGCGGCTTGTCCACTGGGTGCCACGGTTTGGTACTCCAAGCCGTGTTCTACACGCCATCACGGCTTGGAGTACCAACCGTGGCACCCAAGCCAGTTTCTGAACTGTAAACCATAACAGGCTCTAAGGCCGTGCTAGGTTAGGTCGCGTTCGCGATCCAGATCACCAAAGCGACAATCAACAGAATACCAACGATGGTCCAGATCAGTCCGCCCTTCATAACGCCCTCGCTTGAGCCATTTATGGCCCGTTTAAAATATTGCCAGCACGCTAATTACGTGCAGCAGATGGAACGCTCGTCCCACCGTCGGCAGGGATCGCGGGACACCCCGTGAAACCCAATACCGAACCCGACTATAAGCGGTCCCATGCGTTGCTCGATACGTGTAATTTTTTTCAGTTTCGAGATTCGGTGCGCATGTGAAGGGTTCAGCCAATGATAAGTTGGCGCTAACCGCGAGGACGGTGTGGCCGTCGTCGGTGATAATCACAGCTTATGAGCGATGCACCAATGGAACAGCGACTGGGAGCTTACTTCCTGATTTACTTCGCGTTGTTCAACGCGTTCCTGGCTGGTATCGACACGACGGCCATTCGCCCGCGCGATGCGTCGCTGTGGCAGGTGCCAGCGTGCGCGTGGTACGCGTACCTCGCGACGGCGATTGCCCTACTGTTGACGGTCGTCGTGGTCGTCGACTTCTTCCGCTCCAGCCGCCGCGGCGCCAGTGCTACGGTTGACGGACCGGAGGTCCCTGCGCCATTGGTTTCGCAAACGGTCGGTGAGTAATCCTGCCGAGCATTCCTCTCGCGGATCAACAGCGGCGATGACGCTATAACGATCCCTAGAAAGAAGCTCGCCTTTCGCCGTCGATGCAAAACATTTCAGAGTCGCTTCTAGAGCAGGGCGCACCTTGCCGTAGCGATTGGGTGCCACGGTTTGGTACTCCAAGCCGTGCTTTAGCTTAGACGCAGCCGACACGGCTTGGAGTACCAAACCGTGGCACCCGGAGGACAAGCCGCTACAGGAACACGTCCGCTGCTCCTAGTGCTCGCCCGCTGCCTCGATCGTGGTGTGAAGTTGTTTACCGCAGTGAGGGCAATGGTGGGACGAAACGGCGGCATCGTCCTCGTGGGCATTGGCCTGCGATAGGTGACTTTTGTGGGCATGCCTTTGCCGACGCCGCGCGGCGAGTTCTTCGGAGAAGCCTGAGGCGATGATGGCCGTTGGCAGCGCAACGATGCCGATGCCGCAGATCGCGATGATGCCGCCCAGCAGTTTGCCGAGGTGCGTCACCGGGTAGACGTCACCGTAGCCGATCGTGGTCAGCGTGACGACGGCCCACCACATGGATGCGGGGATGCTGCTGAACACCTCTGGCTGCGCTTCGTGCTCTGCGTAATAGACGGCGCCAGCGGCGACGACGATCACGATCATCAGGATGAGGAACATCACCGCCAGTTCCGGTCCGCGGCTGCGCAGCACGTTCCCCAGCAATCCCACCGCCCGCGAGTAACGCCCGAGTTTCAGCACGCGCAGCAACCGCAATAGCCGAAGTGCGCGGACGAAGCGCAAATCGGCGCCGAACGTGAGAATGAGCGACGGCAGGATCGCCAGCAGGTCGACCAGTGGCATTGGCCGGACCGCGAAGCGCAACCGGCCCCAGACCGGGTGGGCGAACTGCGGGTCGGCCGTGCAGCACCACAACCGGGTGAGGTACTCGGCCGAGAAGACGATGACCGAGAAGATCTCGAACCCGTAGAAGAACCCACCCCACCGCTGGTCGATCGGCTTGACCGTTTCCAGGATGACGGCGGCGACGTTCAGCAGGATCAAGGTCGCCAGCGCTTGGTCAAACCAGACCAAGTGCCGCTGGGCCACGGCTTCGTCACCGTCGGCCGGCCGCTCGATCATCTCGTAGACGCGGCGCTTCAAGCTAATGGCGGACTGGGTGGATTCTGAAGTCATGCGCGACGGTCGGAAGTATGCATCATTGCATCGCTTCGCACCAGCTTTAAGGCTAGCGGACAACGCCACCGCGGGATGCATTGCCTGTCATCCCGAAGGAGGCCCAAGGGCTATCGGACAAAACCTCCGCGGGATCGCGCGCACTGTCATCCCGATGGGAGCCTTGGCGACCTGAGGGATCTCCCAAGGCTCACACTGTCTGTGATTCGAGATCCCTCAGGTCGCCCTAGGCTCCCTTCGGGATGACACATGCCCGGACTTCCGAGGACGGATTCTCGCGGGTAATCATTGACTATGCGGCGCCTCGCCGGTACGCGAAAACGCCCGCTCGCGGAATATCGCGAGCGGGCGTCTCGGTTATCTATCTGGAAGGTTGCGATCGTGGCCCGTCTTACGACGCGGCGCCGACCAGTTCGCCCGCGGCTTCCTTGGCGGGGGCTTCCTTCTTGACCGCGCGCTTCTCGCTGAGGCGGACGGCCTTGCCGACGCGATCGCGCAGGTAGTACAGCTTGGCCCGGCGGTTGACACCACCACGCTTGACGACCAGCTTGCTGATGAACGGGCTGTTGACCGGGAAGATACGCTCGACGCCCTCGTTGTTCACGATGCGGCGGACGGTGAACGTCTCATTCATGCCGCGGCCCTTGCGCATGATGACGGTGCCGCTGAAGACCTGAATGCGTTCCTTCTCACCTTCGATGATGCGGGTGTGAACGTCGACGGTGTCGCCGATGTTGAAGGTGGGGACGTTGTCCTTCTTGAGGTACTGTGCTTCGACGGCTTCGAGGATCTTGTTGGTCATGACTGTGTCTCCGATCGTTTGGGCTTTGATTCGAGATTTCCGATCGGCGACGACAGTGCCACTTCAACACCGTCTACACATCAGAAATCGCGGAGCAAAAACCAAAAGTGGCCTTTCCGTGCGTCTGTTCGTCCGGGAATAACCGCATCCCGGGTCGGGTATCTTAACGATCTTTCCTGCAGGATCAAACCTAATCTGAATCAGGTCTTATCGTGTATTTCGTTCGGATCGATCCGGTTGTTCCGGGATCAATCTTCTTGCTTCGTCTCAAACCTCCCTACTGAAGTGGGAAGGCCAAACAGCTCGTGCGCCTCAGTTGTTTCCGTTTCGCGCTTTCCAAGCGTTCCACAGATCTGGTCGGCGCTGTTCGGTGCGTTGCTTGCGTTGCTGTAAACGCCAATTCGCTATCGCTTTATGATCACCGGACAACAGGATGTCGGGGACCGTCATCCCGTTGTACTCGCGGGGTCGCGTGTACTGGGGAAATTCAAGCAGTCCGTCGGCGAAGCTTTCGTCATCGGCGCCACCTTCGGCGCCGAGGGCGCCGGGCAGCAGGCGGACGATCGCGTCGATCACGACCATCGCGCCAAGCTCACCGCCGCTCAGCACGTAGTCGCCGATGCTAAGTTCTATCGGCTGAAGCGTGTCGATGATTCGCTCGTCGAACCCTTCGTACCGCCCTGCCACCATCAGCAGCCGCTCTCGACCGGCCAGCTCGCGGGCGAGCGTTTGATCGAACACCCGACCTTGTGGCGACAGCAGGATGCGCGTCGCAGGTCGCGGGTCCTGATTTTCGGTCGCGGTGACGGCGTCGCAGAGCACCGTCGGCATCATCACCATGCCCGGACCACCGCCGAACGGCTTGTCGTCCACCGACTTATGGGCGTCGGTCGCAAAGTCGCGAATGTTGGTCAGGTGGTACGAGACCAACCCTTTATTCGCGGCTCGCTTGGGAATGCTCGTGCCCAGGAACGGGCCGAACATCTCAGGGAACAGTGTGAGGATATCGATGCGCATAAAAGATTCGGGGTTCAGGCTTTAAGGACTCGCATCCCGTGTAAGACTGAACCCCGAATCCTTGTTCATCAGCGAACTAAGCCGACGCCTTCTCGGCCGGCGCTGCCTTGGGCTTGCCCGGCTTGGGCAACCGCAGCGACTTGTGCTCGACACCGCTACGCTTTAGCAGTGACGAGACGGTCTCGCTGGGGATCGCGCCCACTTCCAGCCAATGCCGGCAGCGGTCGATCTTGGCGACGAACTGCTTGTCCTTGTCCTTGTTCAACGGATCGTAGAAACCAAGCTCTTCGATCACGCGGCCGTCACGCGGCGTGCGCGAGTCGATCGCGTTCAAGCGATAGAACGCATGATTCTTCCGACCCATCCTCTTCAAACGCAGCTTTACCGACATCGATTCACTCTCTCTCGTTGTAACATTCCTCGCGCGAACGCGAATCGGGGAGTATAACGAGGACGCAATCGGATGCAAGGGGAAGGAGGGGGTGGGATGTGACTGAGCTGCTAAGTGTATCAAGTTGTGAAATCCCAAATCCCAATGCCAAACAAATGACCAAGCACCAAGTCCCCAAGCAGATGGCCCTCGGCATTGGGCAAGTTGTCATCCCGATGGGAGGCCTGCCGACCTGAGGGATCTCGAACCGCAAAATAATTTTCGGCCTGTGGGAGATCCCTCCCTCGCTGTCGCTCGCTCGGGATGACAGTGCGCGCAGATCGATGCTCGCTCTCGAGTGAGTCATTCTCTTCCTTGGTCATTGGTGCTTGGGATTTTGTTTGGCATTAGGACTTGGGATTTTCCTCTCCCCCGCTACCATCCCTCACCATGATTCACGAGAACCTGTCTCAATCGATCGATGACCTCTTATCCCGGATCGTTGCCATCCGGGACTCTCTTTGACTTCCCCAACAAATTAGCCCGAAAACAGGAATTAGAAGCGAAGATGGGCGAGGCCGACTTCTGGGATGACCAGGAGAAGGCCAAGTCGGTCGTGAGCGAGGCGAAGTCGCTGAAGGCGATCGTTGAGCCGATCGAGTCGCTGTTGCGCGAGATCGACGACGTGCGCGCAATGGTGCAGTTGGGCGAAGAGGTCGACGACGCCGCCACGCTCACCGAGGCCGACGAGACGCTGGCGGCGCTCGAACAGCGTGGCGAGCGGGTTGAGCTGCAGTCTCTGCTGGATGGCAAGAACGACCCGCGCAACTGCTTCGTGCAGATCCACGCCGGCGCCGGTGGCACCGAGGCCCAGGACTGGGCCGAGATGCTGCTGCGCATGTACCTCTACTTCTTCGAAAAGCGTGGCTGGGACGTTTCGGAGACCGACCGCCAATGGGGTGAACAGGCGGGCATCAAGTCCGTCACCCTGCTGGTGAAGGGCGAGTACGCCTACGGCTACATGCGAGCCGAGGCGGGCGTGCATCGTCTCGTTCGGCCAAGCCCGTTCAACGCCCAAGGCAAGCGCCAGACCAGCTTCGCCAGCGTCGACGTGGTGCCAGAGTTCGAGGAAGACGACAGCAGCACCGAGATCCCCGAAAAGGACCTCGATATCGTCGCCTTCGTCCGCTCCAGCGGGCCCGGTGGGCAGAACGTGAACAAGGTCGCCAGCGCGGTCCGCATCACGCACATCCCCACCGGCATCCAGGTCACCTGCAGCGTCGAGCGCAGCCAGCAGCAGAACCGCCGGCTGGCGATCGCACTGATCACCGGTCGCTTGGAATTGATCGAGCAGGCCAAGCGCGACGACGAACTGAAAAAGCTCTATGGCGAAAAGGGCGCGATCTCGTGGGGCAACCAGATTCGCTCCTACGTGCTGGACGACCGCCGGGTGAAGGACCACCGGACCAACGTCGAGACGAGCAACGTTGAAAGCGTGCTCGATCGGGGCGAGCTCGATGCCTTCATTGACGCCGAACTGCGACGAAAAAGGCGCGACAAGAAGTCCTAGAGCGGTTCAACTTCGGGTGTAGCGTCTGGCCGCAACCCTGTCATCCCGAGCGGGAGCGGTAGCGACTCGAGGGATCGCGCCACTGTCGAGCGCCGTCCGTCACTTGAGATCCCTCAGGTCGCTACCGCTCCCTTCGGGATGACACGCTGCACCTGAGGTAGAGCCGCTCTAGTATGATCAGAATAATCGACGCGCCTCTAAACCGGGCTTGCCACTTCAGTGGCAAGCCCGTCTTGTTCACGAATCGAACCCGACCGAGGATCGATCCGTAACAAGTGGGTGCCAGCGGGTTTACGCCCCTCTCAAGAAACATTACTGATGTATCTTTAAGTCATCGTCCGATAAGTTGATATAGAACGTCGCGGGGCGTTGTAGAAGCCGTTTGTTTTGCATCGCCCGGCTGAATCCGTAAAATCCGCACGCGGGCTCCAGGACGCAGAACAACATGATCGTCGATTGTCACACGCATATTTGGCAGTCCGCAGACCAGCTGGGTCATGTGGATCTGGGTGAAGCCTCGCGGCGCGGGCGTGCCGCCAGCAAGCTGACGCCGCAGAAGAGCGCCTGGCGCACCCTCCCCGCCGCCGACCCCGATCATCACTGGGCGCAGAGTGGCACGGTCGACAAGTCGATCGTGCTCGGCTTCAAGAGCAAGTACATGGGGGCCGAGATCCCCAACCGGCTCGTCTCCGATTACGTCAAACGCTTCCCCGCCAAGCTGATCGGCTTCGCCGGCATCGATCCGACCGAGCCGTCGGCCGTTGAGGAACTGCAGATCGCCCGCAACGATTTGCACCTGCGCGGCGTTACGATCTCGCCGGCCAACCAGGATTTCCACCCGGCCGACAGTCGCGCCATGCGCCTCTACGAAGAGGCCCAGCGGCTCTCGATGCCGATCCTCGTCCACCCGGTCGGCCAATACACCGAACAAAGCAAGCTGGAGTTCGCCCGCCCGTATTTGCTGGATGAGGTCGTCCGAGCTTTCCCCAAGCTGCGCGTCGTCATCTCGCAACTGGGCCAGCCTTGGGTGGATGAAACGATCCTGATGCTTGGCAAGCACGCCAACGTCTACGCCGACGTGAGCGGCATGCTCGGCCGGCCTTGGCAGGCGTACAACGCGCTCGTGTCGGCGTATCAAAACGGTGTGATCGACAAGCTGTTGTTCGGCTCCGACTTCCCCTACACCAGCGCCGGCGAGTGTATCGAGGCGCTCTACAGCATCAACCAGGTCGCTCAAGGCACCAACCTGCCCGTGGTGCCGCGCGAAAGCCTGCGCGGCATCGTCGAGCGCGACACGATCACGTTGCTCGGCATCTCGTAGCTGGCCGCCAGCATCGCCTTTTTCTTCCGGATGGGTCACTCGCTTCTGATGCGCTATCTCACTCCCCTCCTCATCCTGCTCGCGCTTCTGACCCTCGGCGGTTGCAGCACTCAAGGCCGCGTCGCGACGCTGCGCCTTCAGCCACAGCGTGACGCGGAGGCCTTCGTCCAGCGGTTCGCCAACGCCTATGCCGTCACGCGCGATGATGGGCAAACCGATGTCGTGCTGACCGATACCACGTCCAACGACCTCACGCTCTACATGCACCTGCGACTGCTGTGGCGGCCGATGAGCGGCACGAAGACCGATCAACCGTCGACCACGAACGCCGTCATCGACTGGTACGTCTTCAGTCAGGATGAGCCCCGGAAAATGCTGCGGTACACCGGCGCCGGGCTGGTAACCGCCAATCCGTCGGCGGGCGATAAGACGTACGTCTCGATCCGCAACGCGTCGCTCCGCCTCGCCGCCCGCCGGGGGGATCTGGTCGACCCGGTCGGCCCGTCGACCCTCACCGGCTCGTTCCACGCGCAGGTAGACTCCGGCCAAGTCGAACGGGCGCTGGCCGACCTGGAATCCAACACCCGCGCTGCCGGCATCACCCGCCCGCAGGACGCAGCGAGGTAGGACGAACAAAAACATGGCCACCTTTTCCTACGAGCCCCCGCTGCCCCCGGTCGCGCCCGACGCGTTCATTCAGACCGTGTACCTCGTTGAAGAAGGCACGCGCATCGGCGCCGCGACGTGGGTCATCCCCGACATCGACGCCGGCGTCCTTCAGATCCTGACGATGGAAATCGTGCCTGCCCACCGCCGGCATGGCCACGGCAAACGACTGCTGAGCGAGGTGCTGAAGCAGGGCAACGCCCTCTGCAGATCCCGCAAGCGCAAATTACGCAAATCCTGGATGCTGATGCGCCACAAGGGTCAGGTCGTCGGCCGATCGTTCTTGACCGGCCAAAGCTTTCACCACGTCAGCACGATCAGCCACCTGCTGAAGGACGAGGATGGTCTGGTATATATTCGTGCGTTTGATTAACCGAATCGTCCCCGCAGATAAATGTCACCAATCGTCACGACACGTCTGACACGAGCACTTGGCTAAACCGTGGGTCATCACTGGCCGACAATATCAGAGTGCAGTTGCAGCATCTGGTTTACGTTAGCCGGGCAGTAAGCCCATTTGGCCCAGTCGCGTTGAAGCAGCTGGCCAAACATTGTTCGAAGAAGAACGCGCCCCTAGGCATAACGGGCCTGCTGCTCTACAGCGGCGGGCATTTCATGCAGTTGCTGGAAGGACCGGAAAGCGTGGTGGGCGGTCTGTTCGACCTGATCCATCGCGACCCACGCCATGCCGCCGTCCGCCGGTTGCTATCCAAACCAGTGAGCGGCCGGCTGTTCCCGCAGTGGAACATGGGCCTGCTGAACTTAGATTCCACCGCCAGCTCCGACCTGCGCGGACTGACGACCGCGCTGCGCGGCGCCCTGCCCGACAGAACCCGCCCCGCCGGCACCGAAGGCGCCCTCGCCCTGCTCCGCGAGTTCCGCCAGCAGCTTCCGGCACCGTCAGTGGTCTGACACGGTCGTGTCACTTGTTCAACGAAATGCGCTGCGCCAAGAAACCAAGTACGCCAACTGCGCCACGCGAGAACAACTAAAAGGGGCAGGCTGGAGCCGCTCGCTGTTTGGTGCCGTCGCTTTTCCTGCCATCCTTGGCGAACTTGGTTTCTTGGCGCGAAATCTTAATCACAGAACAACGAAGAGAGACTGAACTACAGCGAACCGCCTTCCGGCGCCGCCAGTCCCAGCCGCACGTACTGCTCCGCCGGCGCTTCGCACGCCTTCAAATGATGCACCATCCGCTTGACGAACCGCGCTTCCAGTTGCGGATCGTCCAGCGGTCGCTGTTGCGCAGGGTCGTTCACCACGTCGTACAGTAAGTGGCGCCCGCGGTAGCTGGGTCCGCCCGGCAGCGCGCGTGGGACCGACCCGCCAACGGGGATCTTGTACAGCGGCATGTTGTACGTGTGCCCAAAATAACGGCCCATCTCCATGCGATCGTGATCGCTGCGCGGGAAGTACTGGTTCAGGCTGGCCACGGGCATGGCGGTGTAGGCGTGGAGCGGGCGCCCGTCGTCACTGATCGGCATGCGCATGTAGACGTGCCGTCCGTCGGTCACGTTCGTGGACTTCCCGAAGTAACCGAAGATGCCATCGTCGCGCACGGTTTCGCCGCGCTCGATGAGCGGCCGCAGCGACCTGCCGTGCAGGTGAGGTGGTGGCGGGCAGTCGAAGTAATCCAGGAACGTCGGCATCAGGTCGATCGTCTGCGTCATGGCGGCCACCCGGCTGCCCGCCTTGGCCGCTGCGCCGCGCGGCGGCTTCACGATCAACGGGATGCGCACGATCTCGTTGTACATCGGCATGAAGTTCTTCAGCCAGTACCCATGATCGCCCAGCAGCGTGCCGTGGTCGGTCGTGTAGACGATCAACGTATCGTCGAGCTGCCCGATCTCCTCCAGCTTGGCCAGCACCTTGCCCGCCCAATGATCGGTCATCGTCAGCAGGCCGGCGTAGCATTTGCGCATGTGCTCGACCGTCTCCGGCGATTCGGTGAGGATGTCGTAATCTGGCCAATCGGTGACGGGCCCGTCCCACTTGTCGCCGTACATCTCCAGGTACTTCTTCGTGCAGTGGAACGGCTCGTGCGGGTCGAAGAGTTCCACCTGCAGGAACCAGTCCCCCTTGGCATTCTTGTTTGCCTCCAGCCATTCGACCGCCGCCGCGCACGTGCGCGGGCCGGAGAACTCCTCCTCCGTCTGCATGCGCTGGCGGTTCAGGAAATTGTTGCCGAGCTGCTTGTCGGTCTTGCGGGCCTTGTTCCACCCTTCCGGCAGCGCGACCTGGTCGACCTGCGACGCCCACGGGTCGTGTTCCTGCCCGCGGAAGAACTCCCACGTGTTGAACGTCGTGTGGTAGTTCTCGCCGCCCAGCTCAAAGTAATGATCGTGATCGGTCAACAGGTGGCTGAAGACCTTACGCTGCTCGCGCAGCCACTTGGGCAGCGTGTCGTCGTACGGTTCGATCGGCCCCCACCCGCGGTACAGGAAGTTGTACCGCCCGGTCATGAACTCCCGCCGCGCCGGCATGCAGGGCAGCGAGCCGACGAAGTGGTTGTCGAACGTCACCCCCCGCGACGCCAGCTTTGCGAGGTTGGGCGTGTGGACCCAATCGTTGCCGTAACAGGTGAGGAAGTCCCTGCGGACCGTATCCATGACGAGGAAGAGCGTGCGCATGCTGCGAATGCTCCGCCGATCGCCCGTCCCGGTCAAGCCGATGGCTTGCCCGTCGTCGCCGATTCGTTCGCAATGCTCGTCAGCAACAGCGACGCCGCCGCCGACGCAGCGGCGCCGAAGACGAACACCAGACTGCTTGGCAGCGAGTACATCAGCGACGTCATCGGGATCCAGTACGCCCAGCACGGTAGCAGCAGGATGACGACGCGCGTCACGTACCAGTGCGGCCCGAGCGCCGCGAACGTGCGCTGCAGGTTGTACCGATACTCGCGCCACGTGTACGCCAGCGCCAGCACCCCCATGCCCAACAACGGCGTGTACAGGAACTGATCCGCCGCCACCTTGATCGCCACCTTGGCCAGCGTGACCTCGTCGCCCACCACGTACATCGCAACACGGTAGTACGCATCGACGAGCACGCCGAGCACGCCGTACAACAAGCAGTTGAACGCCACGTGTCGCCAGCGCTTCCTTCCCAGCGTGCGATCGATGCCAAAGACGTACTTGGCGATCTCCGGCACCAGCCCCGACACGGTCGCCATCAACAGCGCCGCCGCCAGAAAACCGCCGCGCGTCTTCCAGTCCGCCAGCACGTTGCAGAACGCGCGGAACGGCTCGGCCGAGTAATACGCGACCACCACGCCCAGCCCAACCGCCTGCAGCGCCACGATCGCCGGCCAGTTGCGCTTCAGCGACCGCAACCCCGGCAGCGCCAGCGCCGCCAGCCCAATGCGAGGCGGCAACGGCGCCTCGCTCGCAAACCGCGCCGCAAACGCCGCGGCCGTCTCTTCTTCATTCTCAGCCGATTGCGACGCAATGCTATCCATAGCCTCTGCCTGCCGGGGCGACTAAACCCTTAGCTGAACTTTGTTTGCTATCCTTCGATACCCATCGCCGTGGGCGATCGCAACCTATCGCACCCGCAAATGCAAGCGGCCGGCGCTGGCGATTACGACCGGATCGCATTTTCGGCTGGCCGAAGGGCCGCCGGCGCTAAATCTTCCGGACACGCGCCGCCTTTTGCTGCGGAGTCGGTATAATCTTCCCCCTTCGATTCCGGGAGTTGATTTGGCGTCACTGCGACAGTTAAAGAAGCATTTTTCGTCGGCCGTTCGTTCGGGGGCGCGTCATTACGTTGACGATAACCTCGTGCAGGACCTGGCCGTCAACGGGCAGGCGATCACGGCGCACGTGGTGGGCGAGGACCAGTACAACGTCCACGTCACCTTCAATGGTGACGGCGAGCCCAACTTCGATTGCGGCTGCGAAGTCTACCAGCGCAACAACGAACCCTGCCAGCACATCTGGGCCACGCTGACCGTGGCCGAGGATCGCGGGTTGTTGCACGCGATGCCGGACGAGGAGACGGACGCGAGCGGGCCGTTGCAGGTGACCGGGCCGTTCGCCCAGCGGCCCAGCTTTGCCGTGGGCAGCATGCAGCGCGGCAACAGCAACGACCCGCTGTGGAAGCGGGCGCTGTCGAACCTGAAGGACGCCCCTGACGAACCGCTGATGTCGGCGGACGAGTCGTTCCCAGCTGACAGTCGCATGGTGTACGTCGTCAACGCCGAGCTGACGCGCGACAACGGGCGCGTCTGCGTCGACCTCGCCACGCAGCGCAAACGGCGCGAAGGGGTCTGGCACGCGCCCAAGCGGCCGGTGCTGACGTACCGCCAATGGTTGAACGTGCCCGACGCGGTCGACCGGCAGATCGTGCAGATGCTGTACGGCTCGGGCGCGGCGGGGGTGGCCTCGGGACCGGAGGCCAACGAGGCGCGGTTCTTCCTGGATCAGGCCAGCGTGCCGACGATCTTGCGGCAGATGTGCGACACCGGCCGGGCGATGCTGAAGGACGTCGGCGACGAGCGCGAGTACGTGCCGCTGTCGTGGGACGACGGGCCGACGTTCGAGCTGTGGCTGGACACGATCGCATCACCGCGGCCACGGGAACTCATCATTCGTGGCACGCTGCGCCGCGAAGAGGGGCGCATGGAGTTGGACGAGCCGACCGCCCTGCTGCCGGGCGGGTACGTGATCGCCTACGGGCGCATCGCGCGCATGGAGACGTTCGGCGCGTTCGAACTGGCGACCATGCTGCGCGACAAGCCGAACTTCAGCGTGCCGCGCGAGAGCCTGCGCGAGTTTGTCGAAGAGGTCTACACCCTGCCCGGCGTGCCGCGCATGCAGTTGCCGGAAGAGGCGGCGCTGGAGGAGGTGCGCCCGCCATTGAAGTGCGCGCTGGTGATCGCCCCGCCCGACCCCGCCGAGGCGGGCGACGAGCTGACGGCGGATCTGTCGTTCAAATACGAGGACCGCATCGTGCGGCCGGAAGACCCGCGCAGCGGCATCGTGGAACCGGAAAACAAGGTGATGGTGCGCGACCGCGCTGCCGAGGGGGCGGCGTTGCGATTGCTGGCGTCGCTGGGCGTGCGGTCGGAACGGCGACACGCCAAGCCGCGCGAGTTTCGGTTGCTGACGTCGAAGCTGAACGACGTGGTGCTGGGGCTGGTGCTGGAAGGGTGGGACGTGCAGGCGTCGGGCAGCGTGTATCGCCAGCCGGGCGCGGTATCGCTGAGCGTGGCGTCGGGCATCGACTGGTTCGACCTGCACGGCTCGATCGACTTCGGTGGGCAGACGGCGTCGCTGCCGAAGCTGCTGGCGGCCATCCGCAAGCAGCAGCGCACGATCGTGCTGGACGACGGCAGCATCGGCGTGCTGCCGACCGAGTGGCTGAAGCAGTACGCCCCGCTGGCCGGCATTGGCACGGTGCAGGACGACGTGCTGCGCTTCACGAAGTCGCAGATCGGCTTCCTTGACGCCCTGCTGGCAGCTGCGCCGGCGGCGCGGTTCGATGAGGTCTTCGCCGCCGCCCGGCGCGAGCTGACGCAGTTTGAAGGCATCGAGGCGGCCGACCCGGTGGAATCGTTCAAGGGCACGCTGCGCCCCTACCAGCGCGACGGCCTGGGCTGGCTGCAGTTCCTGCGCAAGTTCGGCTTCGGCGGTTGCCTGGCCGACGACATGGGCCTGGGCAAGACCGTGCAGGTGCTGGCAATGCTGGAGGCCCGCCGGCAGGAGAAGGCCGGCACGTCGCTCGTCGTCGTGCCGCGGTCGCTCGTCTTCAACTGGCAACAGGAAGCCACCCGCTTCGCGCCCGACATGAAGGTGCTGGACCAAAGCGGTCCGCAGCGCACGCGCGACCCGAAGGAACTGGCCAACTACGACACCGTGCTGACCACCTACGGCACCCTTCGCCGTGACGCGGCGTTCTTCAAGGACTTCGAGTTCGACTACGTGGTGCTGGACGAGGCGCAGGCGATCAAGAACAGCGCCACCGCCAGCGCCAAGGCGACGCGCCTGCTGAAGTCGCGCCACCGCCTGGCGATGAGCGGCACGCCGATCGAGAACAACCTCGCCGAGCTGTGGAGCTTGTTCGAGTTCCTGAACCCCGGCATGCTGGGCAGCAGCGCCGTGTTCGACGATCTGGCCAACGCGTCGGCCACGCCACAGGAGCGCGGGGCGCTGGGCAAGGCGCTGCGGCCGTTCATTCTGCGTCGCACGAAGGGGCAGGTGGCGCCCGACCTGCCGGAGAAGATCGAGCAGACGATCTTCTGCGAGTTGGGCCCCGAGCAGCGCAAGATGTACGACGAGCTGCGCGAGCACTACCGCCACACACTGATGGACACGGTGAGCAAGGTCGGCATGGGCCGGGCCACCATCCAGGTGCTCGAAGCGCTGCTGCGCCTGCGGCAGGCGGCGTGCCACCCCGGCTTGATCGACCCCGAGAAGACGGGCGACCCCAGCGCGAAGATGGACGCGGCCCTGGCGCAGATCAAGGAAGTGATGGCCGAGGACCACAAGGTGCTGCTCTTCTCGCAGTTCACCTCGTTCCTAGCGATCGTGCGGCAACGGCTGGACGCCGAGGGCATCACCTACGAGTACCTCGACGGCCAGACGCGCGACCGCCAGAGCCGCGTGGAGCACTTCCAAAGCGACCCCGAGTGCAAGCTGTTCCTCATCAGCCTCAAGGCCGGCGGCCTGGGCCTGAATCTGACGGCGGCCGACTACGTCTACCTGCTCGACCCGTGGTGGAACCCCGCCGTCGAGGCGCAGGCCATCGACCGCACCCACCGTATCGGCCAGACGCGCAGCGTCTTCGCCTACCGCGTCATCGCCAAGGACACGGTGGAGGAAAAGGTACTCGAACTGCAGGCCAAGAAGCGCGACTTGGCCGAGGCGATCATCGGCGAGGACAACAGCCTGATCTCGCGGCTGCAGAAGGAAGATCTAGAAGCGCTGCTGGGGTAGCCGTATGGGCAGATGTCGGCGTTATGGAATTCCGCGCCGTTTATCATGGTCGTTTCCAGTGCGGCGGCGTTGAATGTGGGCATGACTACTTTCAAATCCTGCGGGGTGGGCTTCGCCGGGGCCCTTCTCGGCGCGTTCTTCGTCAACACGGTCGCATTCGCGCAGACGAAGCCGGCGGTCAACCTGACGACGCCAACCGAGGCAATGATCACGTTTGGCCGCGCCTCGTCTGCGGGCGACTGGGCAACGGTGGAAACTGCCGTGATCGGCACTGACGAACAGCGCGTGCAGACGAAGCAAATGCTGCGGGGCTTTAGGGGTCATATCAATCGTATGAGCGCGTACGACGCGCACTTTGGCGGAAACACTGCGGACACGATGGGTTTCACTGCCGCCAACGAAAAGATGCTGCGCGAGATGCCCGTTAAAATAGAGGGCGACGCGGCTTCCATCACCGTCAGAGATCCGGAGGCGAGGAAGGAAGTCCCTGCGATGAAGGTCGACTTCAAGAAGATTGATGGCGATTGGAAGCTCGACCTTGGATCGTACCTGCAGTACTCGCAGACGACGCGTGAGGCCGACGCCGCCCATACCGACCGGATCCTGACGATCATCGAACGCGCCAGCGAGGAGATCATCGCCGGGTTGGACGCCGGCGCGTACGCCTCGCGCGAGGAAGCGGAACGCGCGTTCGGCCAACTTTTTGCCGAGCGCTTCGCCACCGCCACCACTCAGCCCACGAAGATGACCGAATAACTTCCGCCGGTCCCGCGATCCGTTGTATTGCGCGGCGGGTAGATTTTGCTTTTGAAACTTGGCATTGGCGGTCGCGGCCTTACATTATGACGCATGGCGATGGAAGTTCCGCCCCATGCGAGCGTCGGCGACAGAGTGGCCGGCAAGACGTTGCGCCACCCGGCGTTGAAGCTCACGGCGCAGCTGGTGCTCGGGTTGTTGGGGGTGGCGGGGCTGTACGTCGCCAAGGCGCACAGCTACCTGTTGTTTCACGCGATCGTCGAGCTGTTCGGCATCGTGGTCGCCGGCTGCATCTTCGTCATCGCGTGGAACGGGCGCAAGCTGCACGCGAGCCATCCGATCACGCTATTGGGGGCGGCCTACCTGGCGATCGCCGTGCTCGACATGCTGCACATGCTCAGCTACCGGGGCATGGGTGTCTTTCCCAACATTGAAGCGAACGTCGCGACCCAGCTGTGGATCGGCTCGCGTATGGTGCTGACGGCCAGCCTGCTGCTGTTCGCGACCGTCCCCAATCGCCGGTC
The DNA here is from genome assembly GCA_035998445.1 of Tepidisphaeraceae bacterium. Lineage (NCBI taxonomy): Bacteria > Pseudomonadati > Planctomycetota > Phycisphaerae > Tepidisphaerales > Tepidisphaeraceae > Tepidisphaeraceae bacterium. The sequence continues at coordinate 16,089 of DASYHQ010000050.1, forward strand.
GTGGCCGCTGTGGACGCTGGGCGCGTACCTGGGCGTGACGGTCCTGCTGCTGCTCTCGATCTTCTACTGGCGCAGCTTCCCCGCGTGCTTCATCGATGGCCACGGTCTGACGCCCTTCAAGCGTGGGGCCGAGTACGCGTGCTGCGCGCTCATCGTCGTCGCAATGGTGCTGCTGCACCGCAGGCGGCACGAGTTCGACCGCCAGCTGATCATGCTGATGCAGTGGGCGATGGGCACGGGTGCCGCGGCGGGCCTGGCGTTCACGCTGTACAACGATCCCTACGCCATCTGGAACTGGACCGGGCACGTGCTGAAGGTCGTGTCGTACTTCCTGGCGTACGAGGCGATCATCGTCACCGCGTTCGACCGCCCGTACGCGCTGATGTTCCGCGACCTGTCTGAGAACGAACGGGCGCTGCGGGCGGCAACCGACGCGGCGCAGGCGGCCAACAGCGCTAAGGACCGGTTCCTGGCCGTGCTGTCGCACGAGCTGCGCACGCCGCTGGCGCCGGTGCTGCTGACGATCTCGAGCCTCGAACGGGACGAACGCCTGCCCCCCGACGCCCGGGCGGCGCTGGCGGTGGCGAGGCGGAACGTGGCGCTGGAGACGCACCTGATCGACGATCTGCTCGACCTGAACCGCGTTACCGCGGGCAAGCTGGTGCTGCAGTGGCAGCGGTTGGACCTGCATCGGGTGGTCTCCGATGCCGTTCAGCACGTCGCCGACGACGCGCGGGCCAAGGGCGTGACGATCGTCCTCCCGCCCGCCGACGCGGTCGCCGGCGCGATGCAGGGTGTGGTGGTGCAAGGCGACCCCACGCGCCTGCAGCAGGTGTTCTGGAACCTGCTGCGTAACGCCGTGAAGTTCAGCAAGACGGACGGCACGATCACCGTGCGTTACGCGCGCGGCCGGTCCGGTGGCGGATCGATACGGGTGTCGATCACCGACGACGGCATCGGCATCGAGGCGGCGGCGTTGGAGCGGATCTTCCGCGTGTTCGAACAGGGCAGCGCGGACGTCACGCGGGCCTTCGGCGGGTTGGGGTTGGGCCTGTCGGTCGCCCGCGCGATCGCCGAGCTGCATAGTGGCATGATCACGGCCACCAGCGACGGCCTGGACCGTGGCGCGACGTTCACCGTGGAACTGCCCTGCCACCCCGCCGCGGTCGACCGAACGCCGAACCAGCCTGTCGATGCTGCACCAACGTCTTCGACCGACGCCGCCCCAACACCCTTACAGAAGGGGCTGCGATTGCTCGTGGTGGAGGACCACGCCGACACCGCCCGTGCGCTGTCGCTGGTGTTGACGCGCCAGGGATACCACGTCCAGACCGCCGGCAACGCCGCTGAGGCGCGGTCGGCGGTCGCCAGCGGTGAACCGTTCGACCTGGTGTTAAGCGATCTGGGTTTGCCCGACGCCACGGGTTACGAGCTGATGGCCGAGCTGCGCCAACTGCACGGCCTGAGCGGCATCGCGATGAGCGGCTTCGGCATGGACGACGACATCCGCAAAAGCCGCGCCGCCGGCTTCGCCGACCACCTGACCAAGCCGGTCGCCATCGACCGCCTGCTCGACGCCATCCGCCGCCACGGCGGCGGCTAAGCGGCCGTGGGTGCTGGCGAAGGGAAGACGTTAAACCACAGAGGACACAGAGCACACAGAGAGCGGCGCATTGCGATGAACGATGCCTACGCCGTCAGGATGGGGAACTTGCTGCTGCTGATCGGCAGGTGCGAATACTCCTCAACCAAGCGACGATACTCCCTTGCGACCTTGCGTTGCTTGCGGGCAAGCGTGTACAGGCCGACGGGGTTCACGGTGCCGCGCATCTTGGTCAGGGCGCTGTCCCAGTCCTTCATGTCGACCAGGCCGAACCAGGTGAAGCCGACGATCGGCACGCCGTCCTCGCGCAGGCGCAACAGGTTCATCCATTCCTTCCACAGCCATTCCACCGCGTGCTTGGCGGCGCGGTTGGTCTCGGTGTGCATGACGGGCAGGCGATAGCGGTCGAAGTATTGCCTTGTGATGACGTAGTAGCCGTAGACGTCACCGGCGCCGATGCTGGTGCCGTTGGACCTTATCACGTGCTCGTTGGTGATATAGTAGTCGGTCCCCATGATGCAGTGGGTGCGCAGGTCGCGCACGTCGCGGAACCACATGTACTCGTCTGCGGTCATGCCGCTGGCGAGCAGGTAGCGGTACATCGTCGCCGACACGTCGTGGCCGAAGAGCAGGTCCAGCGACAGGAACCGCCGTTCGTTCATGAAGTGGGCCTGCATGACCGTGTCGGGGCTGCCGGGGTGAACGTACTCGGTGCTCTCGCTGTAGATGAAGATCGCGTCCGGCCGCAAGTCGAGGATTGCGCGCATCGCCAGCACGCTCGCCTTGCAGCAGTGCTTGATGTTGGTGACGAAGCCATGGTCGCTCATCAGCCGTTCGTTCCACCAGCCGTAGCTGGCGCTGAACAGGGCCGTCACGTAGATCTCGTTCACCGGCGTGTAATACCGCACCCACGGGTAATGCTCCGCGAACGCGTGCGCGTATTCCGCAAACCACAACGGCCACTCGGGGTTCTGAAAGTCCCCCATCCAGTCCGGCAGACCGAAGTGGCAGAGGTCGATGATCGGCACGATGCCCAGCCGGCGCATCTCGTTCATCACCGGGTCCAGCTCGCTCCAGTCGTACTTGCCCTGTTGCGCGCAGATCTTGTAGATCGGCGGCCCGTACCGCAGATAGCGCAGGCCCAGCTCGCGAACAAGCTTCAGGTCGGTCTTCCACAGCTCGTAATGCCCCGTGTCGCGCAGCTGGTCGACGCGCAGGTTGCCCTCGATCTTCGGGCACGAACACTCGATGCCCACGGCGAACATGAACCGCAACGTGTCGACGGGGTCGGCCGGGCGAATAGACGTCGTGCTGGATGGTTTGGCGGTCAAGCAATCCTCGGCAAATGCGTTGGCGGCCTCATCGGAACCGCATCACCCGCACCTTTTAACTTATGCCCCCGATAAGGGCAGCAGGGAAACGGGATAAAATTCGCGATCCGCGCCCTCCCCTTCGTTCGTTGACGCTTCACCGGCTAGGGCTTAGCCTGCTTGGATGATTCCTCTGACGCGCCATGGCTGGCGAGAAATGTTGATCGGCACCGTGGTTCTGGCGCTGACGGCCGCGGCGCTCGGGTTCGTCTGGTGGCCACTGGCGCTGATCGTCGTGCCGGTGCTCGTCTTCCTGTTCGCCTTCTTCCGCGACCCCGACCGGGCGGTGCCGGTCGAACAGATGGCCGTCGTCTCCCCCGCCGACGGCAAGGTGTCGGACATCACCGAAGTGGAAAACGACCCGATCATCGGCGGCCCGGCAGTCCGTATCGGCATCTTCCTCAGCGTCTTCAACGTCCACGTCAACCGCAGCCCGTGCGACGGCAAGGTGATCGACGTGCGCTACAAGACCGGCAAGTTCATCAACGCCTTAAAGCACGACGTGGTGTCGGATCAGAACGAGAGCAACACGATCGTGATGGCCGAGCCCAACGGCACCGAGCCGGTGGTGGTGGTGAAGCAGATCGTCGGACTCATTGCCCGGCGCATCATCTGCACGGTCAACGTGAACGACCAGGTCAAGCGCGGCGACCGCATCGGCATGATCAAGTTCGGCAGCCGCACGGAACTCACGATCTCCAAGAAGCTGCAACCGATGGTCAAGTGCAAGGTCGGCCAGACCGTGAAGGGCGTGGTCGACGTGCTGGCGATGCTCGGCGAGCCGATCCACACGACGATCCCTGCGAGCGACACCGGCACGGAAGGCGAGCCGATCGTCGGCAGGACGACACCGGCGTGATGGGATGAGGTTCGGGATTAGGCGTTTGGACGACAGCTGTGGATGAAACACTTGTCATCCTGAGCGGGACTTTATTGATGCGGTCGCGACCGCTTCACCGTGGCATGGGCGTCTCGCCCATGCGTGTGGATTGGAATGGGAATCAGTTTTTTTGGGCTGTTGCGCTGGCCACGCGGTCACAACGAATCGAGCGGCCTGACCTCACCACAAGCATGGGCGAGACGCCCATGCCACGGTCGGAGCAGACACGACGTACATCATCAACACCATCTCAGGATGACGAATCACGCTGGAGCGGTTTCCCTGATCCTTCCTAATCCTGTCCCTCCAACCTCCTCGCCGCGAAGGACGACCCCATGACCCCACTCCGCCCCCCCATCGATCGCGAGAAGCTCCGCCAGCACCGCCGTCGGCGGTTTCGCAGGCACGGGCGGCGGGCGTACGTGCGCAGCGTCTACTTCCTGCCCAGCCTCGCCACGCTCGGCAACGCCATCTGCGGCTTCGGCGCGATCTACGTCGCTGGCCTCTGGATCGACCGCGGCTCGACCGACCCGCTCACCCAGCGCTTCGCCTCGCACGCGTTCGAGTACGCCGTCTATTTGATCTTCCTGGCGATGGTGTTCGATGCGTTGGATGGCCGGCTCGCAAGACTGACGCGCCACACGACCGACTTCGGGGGCCAGCTCGACAGCCTCGCCGACGTCATCAGCTTCGGCGCCGCCCCGGCGTTCATCGCGCTGCAGGTCTTTAAGAGCGCCGACTTCGACGTCTCCTACCCCGTCAGCCGACTCATCTGGGCGATCGGCGCCCTATACCTTGCCTGCGCGGCGTTGCGCCTCGCCCGCTTCAACGTCTCCAACGAGCATGGCGAACAGCACCACTTCAGCTTCCTTGGCCTGCCCAGCCCCGGCGCGGGCGGCGCGGTGGCGGCGTTCGTGCTCATGGTCCAGCAGCTGCGCGTGGATGGTTTCACAACGCTGTACCACATCGGCGTCGGCATGCTGCCGCTGGTCGTGCTGGCGACGGGCCTGCTGATGGTCAGCGACATCCGGTACCCGCACGTCGTCAACCGCTACCTCCGCGGCCGGCGGTCGATCCCGCAGCTCATCATCGTCGTCGCCCTCATCCTGCTGCTCATCACCAAACCGCAGTACACGCTCGGCATCGGCCTGCTGATCTACAGCGTCTGGGGCGTGTGGTTATGGGCCTATGCGCGCATCGTGCGTCGGAAGATCGTGGAAACGCCTCCGGTGACCTGACCCACATCAACTCGTCATCCTGAGAGGGTGTCAAAGGACATGGTCGCGGTCGCCTGCTACCGTGGCATGGGCGTCTCGCCCATGCTCGTCGTGAGGCCAGGACGTTCTATTTGGGTCGGAGGCTCGGCCGGCGCGGCAGCCACCAATAGGGTTCCTCGTTCCAGTCCACACGCATGGGCGGGACGCCCATGCCACGGTCGGAGTGGACGCGGCATGGTTCTTTGACACCCTCTGAGGTACCCCGAAGGATCTCCCCCCGTATTCGCACACGGAAGAGAAGAGATCCTCCGGAGTACCTCAGGATGACGAACGCAGCCGCCGGGTGCCACGGGTCGCGGTACCCCAAGTCCTGTGTCTTCGTCCGCAGCAAAAGACGTGGGTCTGCCCGTACGCCGACCTGTGGCACTGGGCCTTGAAAGAAAACGGCGAGGCTTCTCGTTCAATGGGAGGGCGTGTCGTTTACTCTGAGGGTTGCACAGTAAACGAGAGGGCGTGTCGTTTACTGTGAAGGGCTCAGGGTAAATGGGAAGACCGCAGGGAAAATGAGCGGGCGTGAGAGTAAATGCGCGGGCGTCAGGGTAAATGGGAAGGCCGCAGGGAAAACGAGAGGGTCGCGCAGTAAACGAGAGGGCGTGAGGGTTACTCTGAGGGCGTGAGAGAAAACGAGAAAGCATTATTCGGACCTTCGCCGGGCAAGCCGATGTAGCGGGCGCGGGGCCGTGCCTTAGCGATGCGGCTAACACGCATGAATTTTCGCCCCGCCCCCATAGCGTTGATTCCCGCCCCGTTCGCCCGATAATCGCTCGCCTTATGAGCCAACCCGCCGTCGTCACCCGTTTCGCCCCGTCCCCCACTGGTTACCTGCACGTGGGCGGCGCCCGCACCGCGCTGTTCAACTGGCTGTTGGCCAAGCATTCGGGCGGGCAGTTTCTGCTGCGCATCGAAGACACCGACCTCGCCCGCAGCACCGACGACGCCACCCGGCAGTTGCTGGAAGACCTGAAGTGGCTCGGGTTGAACTGGGACAATGCCGAATTGGTTTATCAGTCCAAGCGGCTCGACGTTTACAACAAGCTGATCGATGGCCTCATCGAGAAGGGGCACGCCTACGAGGCCTGGGAGACGACCGAGGAACTGACGGCAATGCGCGACCAGGCCGCCCGGGCCAAGCGGCCGTTCCTGTATCGGCGGATGACCTACACCGCCGACCAGTTGGCGAAGTTTAAGGACGACGGCCGCAAGCCGGTCATCCGCTTCGTGATGCCCGTGAAGGAATATCGCTTCAAGGACGAGGGGCTTGGCAAAGAGGTCGTGCAGAGCCAGTACGAGAGCCAGGATTTCGTCATCCGAAAAACCGACGGCATGCCGACGTATCACTTCGGCGTGGTCGTCGACGATGCCGAGATGGGCATCACCCACATCCTGCGCGGCCAGGAACACCTGAAGAACACCTTCAATCACATCGCCCTGCAGGAGGCGCTGGGCTACGAGCGGCCAACGTATGCGCACCTGAGCGTGCTGCTGAACCCCGAGGACGGATCGAAGCTGTCGAAGCGCGACCGCGACAAGCGCATCCGCAAGCGCGCCACCGACTGGATGCGTTCCACGAAGCGGTCGCTAACCGACCTTGCCGCCGCCACAGGTTTGGGTGAAGCGCGTCTGAAGGAATGGATTGACGTCGACACCACGCAACTCAGCCTCGAGGAACAGCCGAACGTGATGCGCGTCGTCGGCCTGAAGGAGGCGGATTTGCCCGAGATCATGGTCCACGACTTCCGCAAGAACGGCTACGTGCCGGAGGTGCTGAACAACTTCCTGGCCCTGCTCGGCTGGAGCCCCGGCGGCGATCTGGAACAGATGTCGATCGACCAGATGGTCGAGAAGTTCGGCCTGGACCGGCTGATCTCGGCCAACTCGAAGTTCAACCGCGACAAGCTGAAATCCTTCAGCACCGACTACTTCGCCAAAGCATCGCCCGCACAGTTGATCGCGCACCTGCGCGACTACCTGAAGGTGAACCCCAACTCGCCGTTGAACAACGCCACCGACGAACAGCTTGCCAAGGTGCTGTCGATGAACGCCGGCTTTCACATCCTGAGCGAGGTGGACGAAAAGAGCGCCTTCCTGTTCACCGCCGACGACGCGATCGTGTACTCGCCCGATGCCGTCGAGAAGGTGTTGAAGAAAAACGAGCAACAGGGCCTGACCGCGTTGCGCGAGCTGCGCGACGTGCTGGTGGGCGCGGCCGACTGGACGAGCCACGACGCGCTGGAAGCGGTCGTCAAATCCTTCTGCGAAGCGAAGGCGCTGGGCCTGGGGAAGGTCGCCCAACCGCTCCGCGTCGCGTTAAGCGGCACGGCGGTCAGCCCGCCGATCTTTGACTGTCTGGCGTTCTTGGGGAAGGACAAGACGCTGGCGCGGATCGACCGCTGCGTGGCGCAGGTGGGATGACTCGATCCGGTCCCTCTCCCGGTACGCCGGGAGAGGCTAGGTGAGGGTGATTTCGAACTGCTGACGGTTCATGTCAATCGAAATCACCCTCACCCTAGCCCTCTCCCGGAGTACCGGGAGAGGGGGAGCAGAGGCTCACTGCCGATACGTCATCGCCCGGCGTAGCTCGCGGTCCTGTTCTTTCTTCTTGATCGTCGCGCGCTTGTCGAACTGCTGTTTGCCGCGGGCAACACCGATCTCGACCTTCGCCCGACCGTTCAAGAAGTAGACGGCCAGCGGCACGAGCGTGGTCCCCTTTACCTTCAGTTCATTTTCCAACCGCCGAAGCTCGCGCTTGTGGACCAGCAGCTTCCGCTCGCGCAGCGGCTCGTGGTGGGCGTTGCCGAGGCTGTAGGGATCGATGTGGGCGTTGTGCAGCACGAGTTGGCCGCGCTCGATGCGGGCGAAGGCCTCGTTGATCTGGGCCTTGCCGTAGCGCAGGGACTTCACCTCGCTGCCGAGCAGGACGATGCCGCACTCGACCTTCGCTTCGATGAAGAACTCGTGGAACGCCCGCTTGTTGTCAATGCGCGGCGAGAGGTTTTCCTTGCGCTTCCCGGCCATTGCGGCAATCATACGCCGTGACGGGTCCGTTGTCAGTGGTCCGTTGTCTGTGGTCGGTGGTCGGTGGTCGGCTGTGGCTGTCCGTGTCCCGAGGCTTATCTTCTACGACGGACCACGGGCCGCTCTTTTGCGTTGCCACCGGCGCACCGATACACTTCCGCGTCCTATGGAATCGGATCAGCCGCAGAAAGTGCAAGTGAAGCGAAGCGACGCCACCGCCGCCCCGGAGAAGTCCGGGTTGATGGTGTTCTGGGACAAGTACGCCAACCGCATCCTGATGGGGTTGACGTTCCTCGTCGTGCTTTACCTGCTGATCCAGTACCGCACCGGCGCCGAACGCCGCGCCACCGCCGCCAGTTGGGACAACCTGGCGGCCGCCCGGGAGAAGGTCGCGCAGTTCCGGTCGATGGAGGACATGATGCGCCTGCCGCCCGACCAGATCATGCGGGAGGCCGTCTCGCTGGAACAAAGTGCGGTGCCTGCGCTCGACGCGATTCTGGACGACGGCGGGCAGACGAAGCTGCACGCCCAGGCCTGGGTGACGCGTGGCGACTTGTTCTGGACGCTGGCGAACCTGCCGACGTTGCCCGCCGCCGCAACGCAGCCCGCGTTGCAGCCGAGCCGTACCCCCACCGAGTACCTGACGACCGCCGAGGCCGCCTACCAGAAGGCCGTGGACGCGACGGAAGACACCGTCAGCGCCCTGGCCGGTCGCTTCGGCCTGGCCGCGGTCGCCGAGAATCGTGGCAACTGGGACGAAGCGAAACAGCAGTACCAGGCGATCGTGAACGCGCCCGCGGTGCTGCCATCGATGAAGACGCTGGCGGAGAGCAGGCTGGCGCAGGTCGACGAGCTGCGCAAGCCGTTGTTTACGTCCCCCACCACGGCCCCCGCGACCGCGACGACCGTGCCGGCAGCGGCGGCATCTGCCACGACGCTACCCGCGGCCGCAGCGGCATCGCCCACCACGGCTCCGACCACCGCGCCGGCACCTTAAGTCGCCCGCGTTGAACTAACGCGCCCCACGTTCACCCCCCGCCCGCCATGGCCGCAACGGAAGACGATGATTCGACCGACGAAGCCCTCGACGGCATGATCGTCCCCGAAGGCGATGTCGAGGGCGACGCCGACTCGGACACGCTGCACTTTCGCTTCAACGCCACCAAGACGCAGACGCGCCGGATCGACCAGTTCCTGTCCGACCGGATGGTCCACCTGTCGCGCGCGATGGTCCAGCGGCTGATCGACGACGAACTGGTGAAGGTCAACGGCCGCCCCACCAAGGCCAGCTACAAGATCAAGTCCGGCGACGCCATCGAGATGTTCGCCCCGCCTGTGCCAGTGAGCGAACTGGTGCCCGAGGACATCCCGCTCGACATCGTCTACGAGGACGAACACTTCCTCGCGCTCAACAAGCAGGCAAACCTGATCGTCCACCCCGCGCGCGGCGTGTGGAAGGGCACGCTGGTGAACGGTCTCGTGCATTACGGCAAGAAGTGGAGCAGCCTGAACGGCAACTGGCGCCCGGGCATTCTACACCGGTTGGACAAGAACACCACCGGCGTCATGCTCGTCGCCAAATCGGACGAAGCCCACTGGCGGCTCGCGCGTCAATTCGAGAACCGCACCATCCAGAAGACCTATGTCGCCGTAGTACATGGCGTGCCGCAGTTCATCTCCGACATCATCGATTTGCCGATCGGCAAGGACAGCAAGGTGCGGGAAAAGCAGGCGGTGCGTAAGGTGGAATCGGGCGGCAAGGTCGCCACCACCCGCTACGAGGTGCAGGAGCGGTTCGAGCAGGTCGTGGACCACGAACTGATCGCCAGCGTACACGCCAGCGATAAAAAGCTGGCCGCCCCACCGGCGAGGTTCGCGTTCGTGAAGCTGTGGCCCAAGACGGGGCGAACGCACCAGTTGCGCGTGCACATGTCGGCGATCGGTTACCCGATGGTCGGCGACACGATGTACGGCGGCAGGACGTTCTCGGCCGATGATTTTGCCTTCACCCGACAGGCGTTACACGCGTTCGAGATTACATTCGTCCACCCCGTCACGCTGAATACGATGACCTTGTCGGCCCCGTTGCCCCCCGATATTCAGCAGTTGCTCGGGGCGTTGCGCGGGAACGTACAGACCTAAGTTGATGCCGGACCGACCCAAATAGCCGCCGGCTTGCCAATGGTCTTGTACGATTGACGAGAAGACCACCGGCAAGCCGGTGGCTATATGGGTAAGGACACTCCCTCGCTTTTCGGTTCGCAATTGGGTTCTGCCCGACTACAATGAAACGGCCTTCGTATTGCGAAAAGGATGATCATCATGCTCACGACAACATTGCCATTAGCCTTAGGCATGCCCGGGACAACCGAATGGATCTTCATCGCGGCCATCGCGCTGCTGATCTTCGGCAAACGCCTGCCCGAAGTGGGCCGGAGCATGGGCCGGGGCATCGTGGAGTTCAAGAAGGGCCTCGCCGGCGTCGAGGACGACGTGAAGGTCGGCATGGTCGACGCCCCGTCGCGCCCCGCGTTGCACGAGGGCGACGCGAAGTTCGACCCCTACACCGGCAAGCCGCTGAAGGCCGAGTCGACGTCGACGCAGAGCTAAGTTCGCCTTTCCATCGTGAATCGAAGGAGACACGACATGGTGCTCCCCATCCGCACGCGGCTTTCCGGAGCTTTGTTGGTGGCGGCTCTCGCGCCACTGTCGCCTGTCTACGCCGCCGACTCCGTTCGCCCCACCGCGACCGCCGCTCCAAACGCAACCACCGCCCGGCCCGCCGCGCCGACGCTGCGGCAGATCCTCAACGCGCGCATCCCCATGGTCCGGCTGGAAAACGCGCCGCTCACCGATGCCATCGACTTCATCCGCGACATCACGCAGGCCAACGTCAACGTGAACTGGAAGGCGCTTGAACTAGCCGGCATTTCACGTGACACCGCCATCAGCACCACGCTGCGCAACGTGCCGGTGAAGAAGGCGCTCTCAGTAATCCTGTCGCAGGCCGGCCCGGACAACACACTGGCGTTCTACAACGACGGCGACGTCCTCCAGATCACCACGCGCGAACTGGCCGACGCGCAGCAGGTCACCCGCATGTACTTCGTCGACGACATCCTCGTCGACGTCCCCGACTTCGCCGGCCCGCGGTTCAACCTGAGCAGCAAAAGCGGTTCGAGCGGTGGCAACGGTGGCGGTGGTGGGTCGGGCGGTGGCCTGATTGAAAGCGGCGGCAACGACGACCGCCAGAGCGTCGGCCGAACCAAGAGCGAGCGGGCCGACGCGCTGATCAAGCTGGTGACGCAGTTGATCCGCCCCGACGTCTGGGAACAGGCCGGCGGCACCGCCCGCATCAGCTACCTGCGCGGCCACCTCGTCATCACCGCCCCCCGCAGCGTCCACGAGGCCATTGGTGGGCCGATCAACTAGAGAGCGTAAAAAACGGTACGCCGGCATGGTCGCTTAAGCGACCATGCCGGCGTGACCCCTTCCCTTTGCTCCTCCTACTCGCTCGTCGCCACTCCCGTCGGCGTGCTGCCATCGGTGATGGTGATCGGTAGCGAACCCTCGGCCATCCGGTTGCTCTGGCGATCCACCACCGTCACCTTCAACACGTAACGGCCCGTCGTCAGCGTCGCGGGCAGGCGCAGCATCTTCACCACGAAAAAGTCGCTTCGGCGATTGCGCGAGTAATCGACCACGTTGGTCGTCTTGTCGCTCCAGACCGGCACGCCACTGTCGCGGTACAGGGTGGCCGAGTGGGAGAGCGTCGTCTCCCACTTTTTGCCGTCGGCCTTTTGCGAGCTGAAGTTGGCGACCTCGCAGTACAGGATGACCGACGCCTCACGGCCGCGCGCAAACTGCGCTGGCTCGATCGGGTCGTACACGCCAAACCCATCCACTTTACGGCAGAGTGCGATCGTCGGCACCGCCAGGTCGGCACCGGCGCGAAGGCGTTCGGACATGTCGACCAGCGGGCGGACCTTCTTCGACAGCAGCTGGTTGCCGTCGGTCTGCACCGACGTGCGGAAGTTGCTCAGCCCATCCATGACGGCCGCGATGACCTCGCGATCCTCGACCGGCAACGGCGACAACGCCGTCAGCTCCGGCACCGACTTGCCCTGCGTGAACTGCCGCAGCTGATAGTCCAGGTGGGCCGCCACGTCACGCGGGTTGTCGCCGATCCGCTGGGCGAAGACGTCCTCCGAGATCGCTGCGGGCGCCGCAATGGACGGGGAAGCCATCGACGAAGTCACCGGCGCAGCGGGCTCGGTGATCGCGAATTCCTGACCCTCCGGAACGACCATCGGACCGTCGTTAATCTGACCATCGAGAGAGATGCCCGCGTTGGCGGTCGATGTATCACCCCTGACCGGCACGGCGGCGGGTCGAAGGGGAATCGCAGGCAGCGGGGTCGGCCGGCTATCGACCGGCGCAGACACCGACGTGGCAGCGGCAATGGCGGGCCTGGGAGCGGCCGGCTCGGGGGCTGCAGGAGGGGTCGCGCCGTCGGCGGGCGCGGTCGGCGTCTTTGCTTCGCCGAACAGCTCCGCCCAATCGACCTTCGACGCTTCCGGCTCGGGCGTCTTGGCAGTGGCCCTAGATGACTCGGTGATCGCCTGTTCCATCTGCTGCGCATAACGCCGGGCCCGCTCGGCGACGGCATCACGCGACGCCGAGGCGTCAGCGTTTGCAGTGGCTGATGCAGGCTCAGCAGCCGAGGTGCCCGCGGCCGATTCGATCGTCACGGGCTGTTCCGGTTGCGGTGGAAAGCTCTCGACGGTGACGGCGTTCTGCTGGGTCGTGGCGGGCTTCGACGTGCTGCAGCCGTACAGACCGACAACGCAGGCGCCCATCAGGAGAAGGCGTGACTTCATGTTGGATCCATCCTTGGATTGACGCGTAGGCCCCGCATCCTGCAGTGGCCGCCGCTTTATCCTAGTATGTCGCGGTCACGTCGCAAGTTCGCTGAAGCGCCGAATTTGTGGGCGAGTGCGGTCGCAGATGAATTGAAGTGAGTAATGGGGACGACCTATCCGACGATTGTCATTCCGAGCGGAGCCTGAAGGCTAGCGGACAAAATCCCGGCGCGGATCAGGGAAATGTCATCCCGATGGGAGCCTTGGCGACCTGAGGGATCTCAAACCACGGACGGTTCTCGGCCTTGGGAGATCCCTCAGGTCGCCTGAGGCTCCCATCGGGATGACAAGTGCGCGAGGCGACAGGGTTTTGTCCGGTAGCCTTAAGGCGAGCGGACGAACCCAATGTCATCCCGAAGCGAGCGGTAGCGACCTGAGGGATCTCGAGTGTCAGAGCACCCCGCGACCGATCGAGATCCCTCTGGTCGGCAAGCCTCCCATCGGGATGACACTTGGGGCAATCGCGAAGGTGCCAGACTGCACGGGTGCCCTTACCCGGTCCGTCATACACTTTTCACCCCCTTCACGCTCCGGAACCTGTGAAACCACCCCCACCTAACTTGACCCTTTTCCACACCCTCGTTAACGTATGCCACGAAGTTTGTGACAAAAGGAACGAAGTCGGTTTCGACCCGTTCGGAGGGCGTGCGATGGCCGCGGAGAACGAGGGCTCGGGCCCGTCGAAGCGGCCGGTAGACGACGCCAGGCAGGCGCAGGGTTGGTACGCCCTTGCCGGCATTGGGTTTGAGTTCGTCGCTGCGGTGCTGCTGTTCGGTGGGATCGGTTGGTGGCTGGACGGCCACTTCGACACCTCACCGTGGCTGCTCATCGTGGGCGCCGGGCTCGGATTCACGGTTGGCCTGTGGATGATGGTGAAGGCGGCCAACCGCTCGTTCAAAAGCAAGTCGTGACGCAAGCGCCTCTCCCATCCACGTTTTCCGTCCCGATGGCTGCCCTGCAACTTGCAGGCGTGGTCTTCGGAACGATCGTGCTGACGGCGATCGCGCTGGCGGGCATCATCGTCGCGATGGACCGGCCCGACTGGTGGGCCCCGTTCACCGTGGCCACGGGCGTGATCGTCGTGGCGGCGGTGCTGTCGATCGTGCCGATCGTGCTGACGCTCGGCCGCGGGCCGGCGGCAAGTGCGATCGCCCATGTGATCGCGACCGGCGTGCGCGTGGTGGTCAGCCTGGGTGGGTGCTTCCTGATCGTGAAGATGCGCGGCCTGCCCCTGACGCCGACGCTGCTATTGATGGTGCCCTATTACTTGACAGTGCTGGCGGCCGAATCAACCATGCTGGCCCTGTTTATCCGCCGAGAGAGTTCGTCGAAGAGGGTTTGACACGATGTCGATGCCAATCATGTTGACACTGGCCGCCGCTAATCCGATCGAACACGTGATCGATCACCCGCAGTGGATCGGTGCCAACGGCTGGTGGTTGCTGACCAACCACATGATCCTGATGTGCGTGGTCGCGGTCATCATGCTGCTGATCTTCCCCGCGATGACCCGCCGTTATCGCAGTGGCGAGATGGTGCCGACCGGCTCGCGCAACATGTTTGAAGCGGTGCTGCTCTACATTCGCAACGAGGTGGCCAAGCCCGTGCTCGGTGCCGACGCCGACCGCTTCATGCCGCTGCTCTGGACGCTCTTCTTCTTCATCCTGTTCAACAACCTGCTCGGTCTGCTGCCGCTCGATATCCTTCTCGCCCCTCTGTACAACGCGATCGGCTTGCACCACGGTATCTACGGCACGCCGACGGCCAACCCCTACGTGACGGCCGCGTTGGCGCTGATCAGCTTTATCGTCATCCACGTCAGCGGTGTGATTGCCAATGGACCGGTGAACTACGCCAAGCACTTTCTGGGTGGCGCGCCGTGGTACATGGCCCCGATCATGGTGCCGGTGGAAATCATCGGCATGCTGGTTAAGCCGTTCGCGCTCTTCCTGCGTTTGGCCGCGAACATGACCGCCGGGCATATTCTGCTGGCGGTGCTGATCGGCTTCCCGGCGCTGGCGGCGGCGGGCATGAACAGCTACGGCGCTGCGATCGGCATCGGCATCCCGGCGGTGCTGGGCGCGGTCGTCATCATGTGCCTGGAACTGTTCGTCGCCTTCCTGCAGGCGTATCTGTTCACGTTCCTGACGGCGCTGTTCATCGGGCAGATGGTCGTGCATCACGATCACGACGAACACGACCCGCACGGCGACCATCACAAGAACGACGTTGAAGCACTGAACGAACATCGCCCGACGCCGTCGGCGGCGTAAGGGCACGACAACATAAGAAGCCATGACGAACCGCCGCGAGGGCGGATGGTCTTGCGGACCCTGCGTCCGGTTGGCTTTCCTGGCCCTTCCTCGCGGGGCAGGCGCGAGTCCGGCCGGGTGAACGGGACTCGGGTTTCGCGTTGCCACCCTAAGGCGACGCACAAGGGAATCGTTATGCGTAAGATCGTCATGCTGGCCCTGCTGGGCCTCCTGCTGTTGCCCGCCACGGCCGTGTTCGCTCAAGATGGCACCGTCGGCACCGGATTCAACGCCAACAACACCAACGATGTCGGCGCCCTGCGCGACGGCCTCGTGGTCGCCGGTGCCGCCATTGGCGCTGGCTTGGTCATCATCGGTGCCGGCAAGGGCATCGGTTCGATCGGCAGCCACGCCGTCGACGCGATCGCTCGTCAGCCCGAGGCCGGCGACCGCATCTTCACCACCATGATCATCAGCGCCGCGCTGATCGAAGGTGCCACGCTGTTCGCGCTGGTCATCTGCCTGATCCGCGGTGGGTTGACCTAAGTTTCGCTTTTGAGCCCCTTGCCCACGGTGAACAACCGTGGGCAAGGCTTTCTCCGCGACGGCAGATGCATTACCGTTGCGGCGTCCATGGGAGACCTGAACATGAAGCGTTCGTCAATTACCTCGCTCGTTGCCCTCGCTCTGCCGCTCGTGAGCGCCACGGTTGCCTTGGCCGCCCCGGCCGGTGATGACCATGCGGCCCCCACCCTTTTGAACGCCCCGAACACCGGCATGGTGACGGCGATCACGACGTTGATCGTTTTCATCCTGCTGCTGGCGATCCTGAGCAAGTTCGCTTGGGGCCCGATCACCAAGGGCCTGGCCGAGCGCGAGCAGAAGATTCGCGATGAGATCCAGAACGCCGAAAAGGCCCGCCTGGCCGCCGAGGCCCGCCTGCGTGAGTACGACGCGAAGCTGGCGACCGCCGACGCCCAGGTGCGCGAGCTGCTGAACAAGGCCACCGCCGACGCCGAGCGTGCCGCCACCACGATCCGCATGCAGGCCCAGCAGGAATCGGAAGAGGCCAAGGAACGCGCCATCCGCGACATCGAGGCCGCCCGCAAGGACGCGCTGCGTGACGTGTACGAGCAGACCGCCATGCTCGCCACGACCGTCGCCGAGAAGATCCTCCGCCGCAACCTGAACGCCGACGACCAGCGCGACCTCGTCAACGCCAGCCTCGAACAACTTCAAGGCGCCGCGGCGCGGAACTGATTTGTTCCCTCTCCCGGTACCCCGGGAGAGGGTTAGGGTGAGGGTGATTTCGAACAGCTGACGACTCAGGCAGAACAAATCACCCTCACCTAGCCTCTCCCGGAGTACCGGGAGAGGGACCAGAAAGTACAACGAGACTCGACATGGCAAGCAATCACGACGCCGATCCGGTTGGGGCGACTTATGCCAAGCCGCTGCTGCAGCTGGCGACCGAGCAGAACCAGGCCGCGCAGGTCGGGGAAGAGCTAGCGCAGATCGCCGAGATCGTTCGTCAGAACAAGACGTTCGGCCTATACTTGAGCGACCCCGGGATCAGCAACGACGAGCGCAACGCGACGCTTACCCGCGTCTTCGGTGGCAAGGTGTCGCCGCTGTTGCACAACTTCCTCGGCGTGCTCAACCACCGCGGCAAGCTGCGGTATCTCAGCCAGATCTCAAAGGCCTACGAGCGTTTGCTCGAGGACCAGCTGGGCAACATCGAGGTGGACGTGACCACCGCCCAGAAGCTGTCGCCAGAGCAGGTCGAGGTCGTCCGCCAGCGCGTGAGCGCGGCCCTCGGCAAGAACGCGATCGTTCACCAGTACGTCGACGAGTCGATCCTGGGCGGCCTGATGGTCCGCGTGCAGGACAAGCTGATCGACGCCAGCGTCCGCTATCAGCTTCAGGCAATGAAGCAGCAGCTTCTGTCGGCGGCGCCACGGTAAGTCAGTCGCGGCAGGTCAGAACAACAGCAATTACCGAAAAATAGATCGAAATAAGCGGAGAAACCTATGGCAATCAACGTAGCCGAAATCACCAGCATCCTGAAGAACGAGATCGCTGGCTTTGAACAGCAGGTCCAAGTTTCCAGCGTCGGCACCGTGATCGAGGTCGGCGATGGCATCGCCCGCGTCTACGGCCTGCAGAACGCGATGGCCGGTGAACTGCTGGAGTTCGAGAACGGCACGATGGGCCAGGTCTTCAACCTCGAAGAGGAGTCGATCGGCGCCGTCATCTTCGGCAACTACCTCGAAATCAAGGAAGGCGACCAGGTCAAGAGCACCGGCCGCCTGCTGGAAGTGCCGGTCGGCGCGGGCATGATCGGCCGCGTGGTCAACCCGCTGGGTCAGGCCATCGACGGCGGCCCCGCGATCACCGGCACCGAGTCGCGCAAGCTCGACATCGTCGCCCCCGGCATCGCCGAGCGGCAGCCCGTCACCGAACCCCTGCAGACCGGCATCAAGGCGATCGACGCCATGATCCCGATCGGCCGTGGCCAGCGCGAGCTGATCATCGGCGACCGCAAGACCGGCAAGACCGCCATCGCGATCGACGCGATCATCGCCCAGAAGGGCAAGGGCGTGAAGTGTTTCTACGTCGCGATCGGTCAGAAGGAATCGACCGTCGCCGGCATCGTGGAAGTGCTGCGGGCCGCCGGCGCGATGGAGTACACCACCGTCGTCGTCGCCAGCGCATCCGATCCCGCCCCGCTGCAGTACATCGCCCCTTACGCGGGCACGGCCATGGCCGAGTTCTTCATGTGGAAGGGTGAGGCGACCCTCTGCGTGTACGACGACCTTTCCAAGCAGGCCGCCGCCTACCGCCAGCTGTCGCTGCTGTTGCGTCGCCCGCCCGGTCGCGAGGCCTACCCCGGCGACGTCTTCTACCTCCACAGCCGCCTGCTCGAGCGCGCCGTGAAGCTGTCCAAGGAAAACGGCGGCGGCAGCCTGACCGCCCTGCCGATCATCGAGACGCAGGACGGTGACGTGTCGGCGTACATCCCGACGAACGTCATCAGCATCACCGACGGCCAGATCTACCTCGAACCCGAACTCTTCTTCGCCGGCGTACGCCCGGCCGTCAACGTCGGCATCTCGGTGTCGCGCGTCGGTGGCAACGCCCAGACGAAGGCCATGAAGAAGATCGCCGGCTCGCTGAAGCTCGATTTGTCCGCCTACCGCGACCTAGAGGCCTTCGCCCAGCTCGGCACCGAGTTGGACAAGGCCACGCAATCCCAGCTCGACCGCGGCGCGCGACTTGTGGAACTGCTGAAGCAGCCGCAGTACCGCCCGATGTCGTTCGAGCAGCAGGTGCTGGTCATCTACGCCGGCACGAAGGGCTACATGGACGACGTCCCCGTCAGCCGCATTCAGGAGTTCCAGAACAGCTTCCTGACCTACGTCGACCAACAGGCCGCCGACCTGCGATCTGACCTGGCGACGAAGAAGGAGCTAAACGACGACATCGAAGGCAAGCTGAAGGCCGCGCTGAACGACTTCAAGGCGAAGGTCTGGAAAAAGTAAGCGGGGCAAGACCATCCAGCTTAAGATAAACAGCGAATCCCGAGCGATCAGCGGTCACTCGGGATTCGTCGTTTCCATGCCCCACGTGGTACGCGTCGTTCAGTATGATTAGATCGCTAGCGAGGAACGCGATGGAGGTGGCGGATGTCACGACGCCAAGATCGAAAAGCCATCCTCAGGGGGAAGCTGATTCCTGCACACTCTGGACGGAACGTCGAATTTCCGCCCCTGGATCCCCCGTATGTTTCCTTAGCCTACCTCGAAGATCGAACTGCACGTCTTTTGACGCTCGATGGCAGTCGGTTCGAACAAGGGGCCATACTTGACAACACCTTTCGCGTCTTTGCATCACTTGCGGACGCACGTGACTACGCGATCAGCTTCATGAATGATGTGCCGTTACCTTTTGAATCTCGGCTGATCGAAAAGGATATCTTCTGCGCAATCTTTGACCACCAAGGCAACTTGATCGAGGAAGTACATAGGCCGGAATCGCGATGACGCCACCAGTCTGCCCCTGTACTACCTGAAGTTCTTAAACTGAATCGGCACCTCCGGCGGGTTCGCCTTCAGGTGGGCGATCACCGCCTGCAGGTCATCCCGCTTGGCCCCGCTGACGCGCAGCGCCTCGCCTTGAATGCTCGCGTTCACCTTCAGCTTCAGTTCCTTAATGCCCTTCTGGATCTCCTTCGACACGTCCTTTTCGATCCCCTCCTTCAGCTTCACCTTCATGCGGACGGTGTTGTGGGTGGCGTGTTCGAGCTTCTGGTAGTCCAGCACCTTCTGGTCGACGCCGCGCTTGATCATCTTGGCGATCAGCACCTGCTTGACCGACTCCAACTGCTGCTCCGCGTCGGCCGTCAGCGTCAGCTCCTTGTCCTTGCGGTTCAGCTCCGAGATGCCCGCCGCCGTCCCCTTGAAGTCGAAGCGGGTGATGATCTCCTTGATCGCCTGCTGGACCGCGTTGTCCATCTCCTGCAGGTTGATCTCGGACACGATGTCGAATGAGGGGTCGGCTGCCATGATGTACGGAATCCTAACCGCCGGCTCACCTGCCAAACAACTAAAGTATGCGCCTCCTGCCTGACTGGCGATCGCGGTGCATGAAAGACTCAAATCATACAGGTATACACAGCCCAAACTAAAGCGAGCGCCATAGTACGATTAGCTTAGCGCGGAGCGCCCGGCCCGTCATCGAAAAGCTTGCCAGCGAAACACAGATCATTCCAAGTAACACAAGAGGTAGCAAGGTCTCTCGATACTTTGAGTTGGCATCCATGCCATGCTCTACTAACCACCTGTAGTTTAGCACTTGTTGCGTGAATAGCACCGTTACATTGAAGACGGCGGCCAGTATGACAGGACGGCACTGCGCGAAGGCGCCAATAAATATTGGTCCGGAAACGAAGCACACGAGCAAGGCGGGTAGCGTCCCGAACCCTTGGTTCGTCCACTTCCCTAACCCTAGGGCACAGACGAGCACGAGAATCACCTCGATCATGGGGCGGACAACCCGCTTAGGATCAGGACCCCATACCACGACCATCGATTACCCTCGGTATGGCTTGTGATCGGTGAGGATTCGCAGGCATGGCTGCGGACCCGACGCCATTTCCAGACCCCAAAGCGGCACGGCCTCCTGGCGGACGATCTCCCCGAACCGCCCGGACAACGCGCCTTCCGAGACCACGTCGACATCGACCCCCAGCAGTTCGCGCAGGTCCATCAGCAGCCCGCCTTGGTCAAACAGCGAACGGCCTGGCTCGAAGCGCACCAGGAAATCCACGTCCGACGTCTCGGTCGCGTCGCCTCGCGCCACCGAACCGAACAGCCGCAGGTCCGACGCCCCGTACCGCGCCGCCACCGCGATGATCTCGCCGCGCCGCCGGAGGATGTCCTGCTTGCGTACCACGCCGGTCGATCATCTCCCGTTGGACCCGGCCTGTCCAGCGCTACCAAACCGAAACACGGCCCTCATGAAGGGGTCGGGCGTCATTGCTCCACAGTATCGAAGACTACCGACCCCTTCATCTCCCCTCTGGTAACGAAGGGGATACAAATGCGGTGCGCGCCGAACTTACCCTTGACCCCAAAGGGGATTCACAGTTGTTTGGTTATGCGGCTGGACGGCGGGAGCGGGATTTGATTCGAACCCAGCAGCCATCATCCACAACCAGCCAATGAAGCTTTGAGCCACCGACCGGATTCCGAAAACGGACTAATACCCAAGGTCCGTGCTCGTCAACGTCGCTGACAACCAGCACCCGTCGAGTGTCGATCAGCCGTTGCACAAGGGTGCGCGTAGACCGCTCCCGCCATTCGGGCGAGACGCGCACCATGCGAATGCGGTCACCGAGTTGCAGAGGACGAAGCCGCATAACGGACCAGCATTCAACGGCCGGCACCGCGCCGACCAAACTTCAGTGTACCCGAACGCGTGACGCGGGGCCGGTCCGTTGCAATGCGTGGTTATGCGGCAGTTCCCCGGCACTTTCCTCTACCGTGACAGTTCAAACAGCAGCAACGGCACCGCGATCCGAAGCACGAAGAGCCCGAGAAGCACATTGATCGTCAGGCCCACAATGGGCAAGCCGCGACGCCGCCGACGCTGGAACATCGACACAATGCCCAACACCGTCCCCACCGCCGGCAGGATGAACGCGAGGCCAAAGAGCGTGCAAACCGTCCTGTCCATCGGCAGGGTGAATGGCCCGTAGGGCATATACCCAGAGGCGATCCGTCCCTGAATCGCCCAGAACACCACCATCAACGTCGCTGCCGCGGCAACCGCCACGCAGAACGATGCGATTCCCACCCCGGACCGCCGCAGTGGTGGCAGTGGTGGCGCATATTCGAGTCGCTCAACCGAGTGTTCCTGCCGCATACCTACTATTAACCGGACCCCTGAACCTCGCAGATCGTGATAATTTGCGCTAGGCGCACAATATCATTCCTTGGCACAGATGGCCAGAGGGGTGGTAAGGCAAGTGGCGAGCGATGTTTAAGGGGAGCTGGCAGGCGTGGGAATGGGACGAAAACCGGCGTGCGGCGCACATGAGTAGCCAGCCGGCGATTGTTGGGCGTGTGCTTAGGCCGCGGCGCGTTCCACCGCGGCGACGGCTTCGCGTTGGGCGTGCAGTTCGGCGAGCGTGGGGATCGTGGTGATGCCGGGGAGTTCGATCGTCTCGACCGGGGCGGGCAGCAGGAGCGGCGCGCGGGTGGGTAGGGTGGCGGCACGCGCTGCGATCAGGGCGTCGACCTCGGCCTTGCGCTTGGCGTGCAGGCGGCCGTAGTAGCCGGGGTGGCGCTGGCGGAACAGGCGCTGCCGTTCCGTGTTGGTCATCGCGCGAGGCGGGGGACATGAGGGAAACTGCAGCATACGTTCATGTTATCGACACGATCCCCCTGCCACTTGATCGCAATGTTGCCCGGCAGATTGTTTCCGCCATCCCCATTGACGAAAACGGGCGTCGACCGGCAATGGACGGCCCGGCGGCGGGTTGCCGCATAACGAAAGTAATCGTCCGCATAACGAAGCAAGGCAGCCGCGTAACGAAAGTAGTCGTCCGCATAACGAATCAAGGCGTCCGCATAACGAAACTGTTAAGCCGACGCTCGGAGTCGACAAGTCTCGTTATGCGGGCAATCAGATCCGTTATGCGGGAGACAAGCTCCGTTATGCGGGTGACACGCACCGTTATGCAGCGGACAAGCCCCGTTATGCGGGTGACAAGCGTCGTTATGGAGCCGACGAGTTTCGTTATGCGGCTGGTCGGATTCGTTATGCCGACGGTTGAACGGAGCGGGCGAAATGTTATCGCCGCATCTCGCGTTGTCGCATGGGCATCGAATCGATCAGGCGGAAGATGGCAGCTGGTTCGACGGGTTCGGTGGCGCGCAGCTTCTCGCCGGCGTCTTTGCCGATGAGCAGGACGGTGAATTGGCTGGTTGGCACGCCGTACTGCTGCCGCACCGCAGCGGTGTGGTGCCGGTCGCCGATCACTTCGACGATGACGAGGTCGCGATCGCCGATAGCTTGCGGGTCGGCGTTGAGGGACGTGCGCTGTTGGACGGCGTTCGCGTCGGTCGCCGCGGGCGCGAAGATCACGATCACGCGGTTCTGCCACTGGTAGGTGGATAGATCGATGGTTGTGGGTTGGGATGACGGTGGCATGGCGGGCGTCTCCGCGGTCGACTCGCAGCCGCTCGTGACGGAAAAGATCGCGAGAAGCATGAGCAGGTGGGTGAGGATCGTCGTCCGCATCGACTTAATGATAGGCACGCATGGCCGTGGCATGGGCGTCTCGCCCATGCATATAGATTGGAATCAGAAAGGTTATTCAAGCCGACGGTGCTGATCGAACAGCTGATTTGAATGAGATCGCTCGTCCTCATCGCGAGCATGGGCGAGACGCCCATGCCACGGTGAAGGCAAACGTTCGCGCAAAAAAGAAGGGCAGGCACGGACGCCTGCCCCTACGGGTGCATTTCCAACAACGGACCACTGACAACGAACTCGCGCTAGCGCAAGAACGCCTCGTGCAATCCACCATCCACGGTGAGGATTTGCCCGGTGGTTTTGCTCAGGCGATCGCTGAACCAGATGAAGTAGGCCTCGGCCTGGTCGGCGGGCGTGATCGGGGCCTTGGTGAGGGTGCGGTCGGCGTAGAATTGGCTGAGCTTGGAGGTCAGCGAGTCGTCGGCCTCGTCCTCGGTGTACGGGATGTTGTACTTGGCCAGCGAAGCGATCACGCGGTCGCGGGGGAACATGGCGCTGCCCTGAACCACGGTGGCCGGGGCGACGCCGTTCACGCGGACGATGGGGGACAGCTCGATCGCAAGTTCGCGCACCAGATGGTTGGCGGCGGCCTTGCTGGTGTCGTAGGCGACGCTGCCCTTCTTGGCGACGACGGCGTTGGCGCTGGTGGTCAGCACGATGCTGCCGGTAAGGCCCTGCTCCTTGAAGGTCTTGGCGGATTCGTCGGCGACGATGTAGGCGCCGGTGACGTTGATCATGAACGTCAGGCCCCACTTGTCGTCGGGGATGCGGCCCGTGGTGTCGGGCGAGACGAAGATGCCCGCGGTGATGGCGATACCGTCGAACCCGCCGTAGGCTAAGGCGACGTTGTCGAGCATCTGCCGCACGCTGTCGCGCTTCGTGATGTCGGCCGCGATGCCGACCGCCTGCCCGCAGCCGCTGATGCCACTGCCCGCGACGCCGATGCCAAGCCCGACCTTGTCGGTGATCTGCTTGGCGGTGGCATCGGCGGCAGCTTGGTTCAGGTCGACGGCGACGATCGTGGCGCCGTCCTTCACCAGCCGATGCGCGACTTCCCGCCCGATGCCGCTGCCGGCGCCGATGACGGCGATGACCTTGCCAGCCAGTTCCTTCTCGGCGGGCATGCGCTTCAGCTTCGCCTCTTCGAGCAACCAGTATTCAATGTCGAACGCTTCCTGCTGCGGCAGCGCGATGTATTCATCCATCGCCTCGGCCCCGCGCATCACTTCGACCGCGCAGTTATAGAACTCGGCCGTCACGCGGCTTTCGCTCTTGTCCTTGCCCCAGGCGATCATGCCGAGGCCGGGGATGAGCACGACCGTGGGATTCGGGTCGCGCATCGCGGGCGAGTCGGCGTGCTTGCACTTCTCGTAATACGCAGCGTAGTCCTTGCGATACTGTTCGAGGCCGGCCGTCAGCTTCGCCTTCAGCGCCGCGACGTCTTCCGCCTGCGGGTTCCACGCGACGTAGAGCGGCTTGATCTTCGTGCGCAGGAAGTGGTCGGGACAGCTCGTGCCAAGTTCCGCCAGTCGCGGCGCGTCGACGCTGTTGACGAAACGTTGAATGGTCGCATCGGTCTGCACGGTGCCCACGAAGCGGCGCTTCTTGCTGACCTGCCCGCGCAGCCAGGGAAGGATGGCCGCAAGTGTGGCGTTGCGCTTTTGCTCGTCCAGCGCAGCGTACTTCTGCCCGCCGAAGGTCTTGTCGCCCTTGTCCTTGCTTTCGATGTACAGCGCGGCCTTCTCGATCAGCGAGAGGGTGAGCTCGTAGCATTCCTTGTCATCGTTGGCCCAGTTAATCAGCCCGTGCTGGCCCATGATGAAGCCCTTGGCCTTGGGGTGCTTCTTCACGGCCTCTTGCATCATCAGGCCGAGTTCGAAGCCGGGGCGTAGCCAAGGCAGCCAGACGACGTCGTCGCCGTACACCTCGCGGGTGAGCCTCTCGCTGTTGCGCGATGCCGCGATCGAGATGGCGGCGTTCGGGTGCATGTGGTCGACGAACTTGAACGGGATAAAGCTGTGCAGCGGCGTGTCGATGCTGCTGGGCCGTGGGTTCAGGTTGAACGTGGCGTGGCTGTACATGCCCACCATCGCGTCCTCGGCCGGCGTCTTCGGGCCTTTCTTGTCGGCCTTGGCGTAGCTGGCTTGCAGGCCGATCAGCTTCGACTGGTACAGCGAGGAGAAGTTCTCGCGCTTGCTGGTGCGTAGATCGCCACCGCTGCCCTTCACCCAGAGCACCTCGGTGGGCTCGCCAGTGAGCGGGTCGGTTTCAGAGATCTTCGACGACGTGTTGCCGCCGCCGGTGTTGGTGATGCGCTGATCGGCGCCGAGCAGGTTCGATCGATAGACGAGCCGCCCCACCGCATCCAGCTTGGCGGCCTCGGCGTCGTTCCAGAGATAGTTAACGTGTTTGTAGTTGCTCATGTGTGTCTTTAGTTTGAAGAGACGCGAAGGCGCGAAGGAGGCGCGAAGAAACGCGAAGGAGGAAAGAACTCATTTTGGCTTCACTTCGCGACCCTTCGCGACTCCTTCGCGCCTTCGCGTCTCTTCGACGTCTTGAAATTACAGGTTCAATGCCTTCCGCCGATAGTGTTCGTCCTTGCGGCCCTCGATGCGCGCCACGTTTTCGGGCGACAGGAAGATCGGTCCGCCCATCGCCGCGGCGTTGGTGAAGATCTCGGCGGCCTTCGTCGCCATCAACGTCGCGACCATCGTACCGGCGGCGGTGGCGGCGGGCGCGATCAGGCCGTGGTTGGTCAGCAGGATGATGCGCGGCGGCGCGTCGTTCCGCTTGATGAAGTCCGTCACGCCCTGCCGAATCGCCTTGGCCAGCACCAGCCCGGGGTCCGTATACGGCACCAGCACCGACTCGCTGCCGCAGCAGACGATCTCGTCGGGGAACGTTCGCTTCGTCGCGTAATCCGCGGCCCGCGGTGAACAGAGGATGCCGTTGACGGCGATCGGGTGCGTATGGGCGACGTAGTTCATGCCCGGCAGCGACAGCAGGTACGCGTGAAAGACCGCCTCGACCGATGGCTTACGGCTGTTCGCGTCCACGCGAGCATCCAGCAGCGCCTGATCGACGGCGGCGTCGTCCAGATCGTTTCGTTCCAGCATCGCCATCAGCGGCGCGAAGCGGCACTCGACCACGCCCGCCTCGTCCAGTTTGCCGAGCTGACTGCCGCTGGCTTTGACGAGGAACGTGTCGTCGGACACCTTCGCCGACGTGTTGCCCTCGCCGAGAATGGCGAGCTTGCGGTCCTCGCGGCCCAGGTCGCGCGACAGCGCGATCAATTCAGCTCGTTTTTCGGATGCGTTGGTCGATGCCACTGATTTCCTCTCTCACGCCTGCAGGTAGTTCTTCTCCGCCACGTCCGCGCCGGTGGCCGTCACGTCCGCCAACGGCAGTTCGCAGATAAGCATGTCCAGCGCGTCCCACTCCGCCAGCAGCGTCGGCGCCCGCCGGCCGAGTTTACGGCCGTCCATACAGAGCGCGTGTCGCTTTGCCTGCCCGATGACGGCCACTTGCAGTTCAACCACGTTGGCCGCGCTGTTCCAGACGCCGGTCTCATCCATCGCCTCGGCCCCCAGCAGCGCCAGGTCGTACTGATGGAACCCTGCCGCCCGCGTGGTGTTGTCGCCCAATAGCACGGCCTGGTTCGGCAGCAACCGCCCGCCCAGCAGATGGACCTCGATCTCCGTCACGTGTGCCAGCTTCTCGGCGACGGCCAAGCTGTTGGTGACCACCTGCAGTTCCATCGGTCGCTTGCGCAGCAGATCCGCCACCGTGAAGAGCGTGGTGCCGGCATCCAGGAAGATCGTCATCCCAGACTCGATCAGTTCCACCGCCCGCGCCGCGATGCGCGCCTTGGCGGTTGCGGCCACCTTCAAACGGTCGGCGAAAGGGGCGAAGCGCTGGTCGTAGTCGGCCATCGCCCCACCGAAGGTGCGCACGATCGACTTCTGCCGCGACAGCGCTTCCAGGTCTCGCCTGGCCGTCGCTTCGGAAATGCGGAAGCGTTTGCACAGTTCCGCCACCGGCAGATAGGCGCGATCGCGCAGCAGCAGCGTCATCGCCTGCCGGCGTTCGTCGATCACGCTCTGAGACACCCGGGGCACGCCTGCGAAGCCTAAGAATTATATGATCGAAGTCAATCATAAAATTTGCGTCTGGGGCGCGGCTGAGGTATGGTGAGGCTTCACTTTGGATGGAGTAATCGGAATGGATCAGGACCGCATTCTGCAGCTGTTGAACGACTTCAAGATCGAGACGCCCAGTTGGGGTTACGCCGACACCGGCACGCGCTTCGGCAAGTTTGCCCAGTCGGCCGCCGCCAGCACGATCGAGGAAAAGCTGGCCGACGCTGGTACGGTCAACAAGTACACCGGCTGCTGCCCCACCGTGGCGGTCCACGTGCTGTGGGACTTTTCGATGGGCGTCGATGCCCAGCAGACCGCCGACATCGCCAAGCGCAACGGCGTGAAGATCGGCTCGATCAACCCCAACCTCTTCCAGGACCAGGTCTACAAGTTCGGCTCGTCGGCCAGCCCCAACGAGCAGGCGCGCCACCACGCCAGCCGGCACGTGCAGGACTGCATCAAGATCGCCAAGGCGGTCGGTTCCGACCTGATCAGCTTCTGGATGGCCGACGGCACCAACTATCCGGGGCAGGACGACATCGTCAGCCGCAAGCGCCGCATGGCCGGCGCGTTCCGCCAGTGGCACGACGCCATGGCCGACGGCATGACGATGCTGATCGAGTACAAGCCGTTCGAGCCCGCGTTCTACCACACCGATATTGCCGACTGGGGCATGGCCTACGGTTTCGCTAAGGAAGCGGGCCCGAACGCGAAGGTGCTCGTCGACACGGGCCATCACCTGCCCGGCGCCAACATCGAGCACATCGTGGCTTACCTGCTGGACGAAGGCATGCTCGGCGGCTTCCACTTCAACGACCGCAAGTACGCCGACGACGACCTCACGCTCGGCAGCATCGATCCCTACGCCGTCTTCCGCATCTTCCACGAGATAAGGAACGCCGCCGACATCCACGGCACCGACGTCTCGTCCATCGCCTACATGGTCGACCAGTCGCACAACCTGAAGCCCAAGATCGAGGCGATGATTCAGACCGTGCAGACCGCGCAGGAACTGTACGCCAAGGCGTGTCTCGTCGACCGCAAGAAGCTTCAGGACGCCCAGGCCAAGATGGACATCGTGGCTGCGGAAAGTCTGCTGAAGGAAGCTTTCTTCACCGACGTGCGCCCGCTGCTCTCGAACTGGCGTAAGAACAAGGGCTTGGAAGCCGACCCGCTTATGGCCTACCGCGCCAGTGGCTACGAGGCCCGCGTCGGCAAAGAACGCGACGCCGCCCGTGCCGCCCGCGGCATCACCAGCGGCGGTGGCAGCTACGCCTAGCCGCCCTCAGCCATAGGTGGCGGCGAACCCGCCCCAGCCGGTCACGTATATCTTGACAGCCGCCCGCTGTCGGCTAGATTGATGGGCAGTTATTGGGGAATGGTGTAACGGTAGCACAAGCGCCTCTGGAGCGCTTTGTCTAGGTTCGAATCCTAGTTCCCCAGCTAAAAGGCCACCCACTGCGGGTGGCCTTTTTCGTGGGCAGATGGTGCTGTTGCCCCTTTTGGCATTACCCGCTGGGCGCGATGATCGAGCACCTCCCCGAGACGGACCACACAGGAGCCCCTCATGCGAAACCTCTCGACCGACGGCGTCTCCGTCGTGGTGCCGGTCTACAACGAAGAGGAGAACCTCCACCACCTGCGCCGCCGCATGACCGCAGCAATGGACGGTACCGGGCGGCCGTGGGAGCTGATCCTCGTCGACGACGGTAGCCGGGATGGGTCGGTGAAGATCCTGACTTCGTTCCACGAGGAGGACCCGCGCATCAAGGTCGTGCGCCTCTCGCGCAACTTCGGTCACCAGTCGGCCGTCACCGCCGGCATCCACCACGCCAACGGCGGGTGCGTCGTGCTGATCGACGGTGACCTGCAGGACCCGCCCGAGGTCATCCCCAAGATGGTCGCGAAGTGGGCCGAGGGGTACCACGTCGTGCTCGGCGAGCGCACCAGCCGTCAGGATGGCGGGCTGCGCGGGATGGGGTTTACGCTGTTTTACCCCATCATGCGGTACGTCTCAGACCTGCCCGACGGGCCCGACGCCGGCATCTTCGGGCTGATGGACCGGCGGGTCGTCGAGGAGTTCAACAAGCTGCCCGAGCGCAACCGGTTCATCCCGGGGCTGCGCACCTGGCTAGGGTTCAGCAGCACATCCGTCACCTACGCCCGCCAGGAACGGGCCGCGGGCCAGCCGAAACAGACGATGAAGCGGTTGTTGCGGTACGCGTTGAACGGCATGTTCAGCTTCAGCTATAAGCCGCTGCGCGTCGCGACCTACATGGGGTTTCTGGCGTCGGCCGTCGCGTTCCTGATCGCGGTCTACTTCTTCATCACGTTCTTCGCGTTCAACAAGCAGGCGGGCAGCGGGTTCACGACGATCATCATCAGCGTGCTGTTCGTGGGGGGCGTGCAGCTGATCACGGTTGGCATTCTCGGCGAGTACATCGGCCGCATCTACGAGGAAGTGAAGCAACGGCCGCTGTACGTGGTTGACCAGCGCCTGGGTTTCGATGGCCGATCCGCCACCGCGGCGGCCAGCACCACGGGCGACGGAGTGGCGACTTCGGGCAACGACACCGCGACCGCGAAAGTTTCTCAAGTTCCTGTAGCCGGCCTGAACGCGACAGGGCTGCGATAGCTCAGCCTCGCCGCATGACAGCCTTCCGGTGACTCTTAGGCTGCGAAACCCACGGGGCGGCTGCAACGCAGCGACGAGGACGGCCCTTCTTCACGCTGTTTTCACGGAAACTCATTGCAATCAGCCGCCCGATGACCATTATGTCGGTTGGCAGGTTCTAATTTGTTGTCCGACAGGCGGGGGGCTCGTGGCTAGGATTTCCATTAAAATGCTGCTGATGGCGCTGGCGATGTACGCTGTGCATTACGGTGTGCAGTGGCAGTTTTCGTACCTGCATCGCATGGACCTCAACGAGCAATGCCTGGAACTGGAAACACGTCGCGCGGAACTGGCGGCACAAGGGCTGGCGGACTTGGCGGTCGAGCATGCGCTGTACGAGTCGAACCTTCGATTGATGCGGCTCGGTCGAGGCGATGAGGCGTTCGGCGATCTTGGTTTCACGCATACGAGCGGCGTGGTTCCGCTCGATCAGGTGGGACAGTACCGGGCCACCGGGTCGGTGGCAGCGCCGTCATCGAATGCTGAAACCACCGCGTCGGCCGGCTGGGGGCAGTCGACCCGGAACGCGCCCGCGGGTGGCACGGTATCGGAATGAGGCGCGCCTGGCCGCTCGCATATGGGCGCTGCGATGCCGAATTGCCCGTTTCAAGCGGTCATAAGGTCAGCCGATCGGCCTGTTAACATCCGTAACCGGGGGAAACAACACTTCATCGCGTGCGTCGCGGGCCGAATCACCCTATACTCGGCCGGTCGATCGCAGCTAACCCCTGCTCTCGGGAGCGGCAACCGCGGTCGACGACGGTCACGAATTCCGACACCACTCGCGAGGGTTGAGGCGCTATCCATGTCACGTACTGCGACGCTGAACTTAGACGGCAACATCATCGAACTTCCGGTTGTCCAGGGATCGGAGGGCGAATGTGCCGTCGACGTCACGCAATTGCGCGACAAGACCGGCTGCATCACGCTCGACCCCGGCTACCGCAACACCGGCTCGACGCTGAGCGAGATCACCTTCATCGACGCCGAGAAGGGCATCCTGCGTTACCGCGGTTACCCGATCGAAGATTTGGCTGAGAAGAGCTCGTTCCTTGAGACGGCTTACCTGCTCATCTACGGGAAGCTGCCGACCACGTCGCAGTTGGACTCCTTTGTCGGTCGCGTTGCCGAGCACACGCCCGTGAAGGAGCGCCTGCTGAAGATGCTGAACGGCTTTCCGAAGGAAGCCAACCCGATGGCGATGCTGTCGGCGTGCATCAACGGGCTGTGCAGCTATCACCCGGACGTGCTCGACCCGGACTACGAGAAGAACTTCGACGTGGTCGCCGCCAAGCTGATCGCCAAGAGCCGCACGCTCGCCGCGACCATCTACCGCCACACGCTTGGCGAGACCGGCGCGGTGCAGCCCAGCGGCACGGCACGGGCCGACGCGTACACGAGCGACTTCCTGAAGATGATGTTCGGCGGCGACGTGAAGCCCGAGGTGGCCCGCGCGCTCGACCTGATCTTCCTGCTGCACGCCGACCACGAGCAGAACTGCTCGGCCAGCACGTGCCGGATGGTCGGCTCGTCGCACGCGAACCTCTTCGCCTCCTGCGCCGCAGCCGTCTGTGCCCTGTGGGGCCCGCTGCACGGCGGGGCGAACGTGGAGATCATGAACCAGCTGGAAGAGATCCACGCCAACGGTCTCGAACCCGACGCGTTCATCGAGGGCGTGAAGGCCAAGAAGTATCGCCTGTTCGGCTTCGGCCACCCGATCTACCGCAACTATGACCCCCGCGCCCGCATCCTGAAGCAGGCGGCCGAGGACGTGCTGGGCGCGCTGAACGTCAGCAACGACCCGCTGCTGAAGATCGCCCGCCGACTCGAGGAGATCGCGCTGGCCGACGACTACTTCGTCAGCCGCAAGCTCTACCCGAACGTCGACTTCTACAGCGGCATCATCATGCGGGCGATGGGCGTGCCGACGGACATGTTCACCGTGCTGTTCGCGGTCGGGCGCATGCCCGGCTGGATCGCGCAGTGGAAGGAAGTGCGCGACCAACAGGGCAAGATCTACCGCCCGCGCCAGATCTACACCGGCCCGATCAACGGCACGTACAATCCGGTCAGCTCGCGCGGGTGATCGGTCCTCAACCGCACTTGAATGCACAACAACCGGCATGGTCGCTCAAGCGACCATGCCGGTTGTCGTTAGATGAAGGGGTTTGTGCTGTCGCGTGCGGCCCTACGCGATGCGCCCGTTCATCCCTTCGGGGAAGAAGCCGCCGGGCGTGTTGGCGCTGCCGAGATAGACGATGCTGAGCACCTCCTCGAACGCGCGGACGAAGGCGATCGAGTTGGGATCGGCCGGGACGATGTTGGCGTCGCCGTCGGCATCGGTGATGCCCTCGTCGGTGGTGGCCGGGATGCCGGTGGCGGCGTTGCGGAGGGCGGCGATCTTGTTGGCAGCCTCGATGAGGAACGGGGTGTCCTGCCCGCGGTTGACCAGCACGGTTCGGATCTCACCGGCGTGGTAGGCCTCGACGGCGAGGATGCCGGCCGAGGCGGTCAGCACCGACGTGTTCTTGATGAACGGAACCGCCCCACCGTACGCCGTCACGCCGACGTCCTCGAAGATGAAGGCGCCGAGGAGGAAGTTGTTCTCGTTCGCGTACGGATCGAACGTGTCGTTGGGACCGATCACGTTCGCCGCCCGCGCCGCGGCGGTGAAGGCTTGACCAATGTCGATCGCCGGTCGCGCGACGGCGGCAGCCCCGAGCGCGCGGCGCAGGAAGCCGACGTGCCGGAACTCGTCCAGCGCGATCTCCTCGGCGTACTGCTCGATCAACGGCGTTGCGAACGACACCGCCCGGCCACCGGTCACCTCGCCACCGGGGACGACCGTCCGGCCACTGTCATTGGTGACGCCACTGGCGTCGTTCTCGTTGAGCCCGAAGCCCGTGACGGCATGCAAGTAATACTCGGCCTCCAAGTACTCCAGGTTCAACGCGAAGTTCAGGATGTCGGCATCGGTGACGACGAACTGCCGCGCGTTGTTACCGCTGAAGCGCCGGCGGAAGAAGGCGTCGGCCGACTGCTGCCCCACACCCAGCATGCCCGTGCCCGCCGCCACTGCGGCGCCCAGCAAACCGGCACGCGTTAGGAACTGACGACGATTCGCCTGGGGCTGATCGTTCGTGGTTTCGATGTTGTTCGGCTCGGTCATGATGTTCTCCCGCTTCTGAGGAAAGACGTTTCCCATCGTCGTGGCGCAGGCACCTGCGGCTCACGTTCACAATGGGGGCTACGCAACGGGCGTGCGATCAGATGTGGGATTTCTCACCCGCGTCGTCCCGGCAGGGCCTACGCAATCGCTGCACCACGGCCGACCTCGCCGCGTATTTCCTTAAGCGGCACTCCAGTGTGATGCCGCGACAGCCGCATCGCCGTCCGTGCACTTTGCCTCACATTGACGACACGGGCGGCAAGCGGCCTGTGCACAGAAATGGTGGACGCGCGGCAGACCCTCGATCCGCTACGTCCTGGCGATGATCCACTGGTGGATATCGTGGAAGACCTTCGCGCGGCCCGACTCGCGCAGCAGCTCGTGGCGCATGCCGGGGTACTCGATCAGCGACTTGTCACCGGCGGCGCAGGCCTGGAAGAACTGGCGGTTGCCGAGCGGGCTGGCGATCACGTCGTCGGTGCCGATCAACATCTGCAGGGGCAGCGTGAACTGGCCTGCGTCGCGCATCACGCGCGGCTGGGCGCGCGTCACACCGTGGTACCAGCGCGGCGTCGCCGATCGCAGCAACAGTGGGTCCTGACGAGCGTCGGCGAGCATGTCGGGGTCGTCGGTCATCATCTCGGCCTTCAGACCGTTGGCGATGCGGATCGCGGGAATTAGCAGGTTGGCGCCCGCCGCCAAAATGCGCTTGCCGAACGGCACGACGACCGCGCTCACCAGGAACGGTGAACAAAGCACCACGCCCCCGACCTGCGCTAGCATCCCGCGCTCGACGGCAGTCGCGGTCACCAGACCGCCGTGGCTGTGCCCCACCACAAACTGCGGCACATCACTTGGCACGGTCGCGACGAACGCCTGCAAATCGTCGAGGTATTGGTCCCACGGGCTCACAAACCCACGCCGTCCACCCGACCGGCCATGGCCTCGGAAGTCGTAGGCGTGCGACTCGATGCCGGCGCCCGCCAGCGATCGCATGAACGGTTCGTAGCGCCCGCTATGGTCACCGTAACCGTGCAGCACGAGGACGCGCGCGAGCGGACGTTCGACGCGCAGCGCGCGCCGGAACAGCTGCAAGCCGCCAGACGCGAAATGACCTTCCTCGATCGTCATAGGTGCGACGGCGCAGTCTACACGCGACGGGCATCTCACGAAATCGGCGCTTTCCCTTTCCGCTGCGGCATCCTCGTTGCACACCGCAACTTGGAGTCGATTCGATGCCAGTGCGGCACGTCGATTAGGACAAGACTAGGACAAACTGTCGATCTAGCGAGGGAGACTGTCGTGGCAAAGAAAAGTTCCAGCCCCAAGAAGACCCGCCCCAGCCAACACCAATCGCGCCGCCCGGGCCTTGAGGAAGACATGAATCCCGAGCCCGTCGCTGAAATGAAGGACTACAAGGGCAGCGGCAAGTTGGAAGGAAAGATCGCGCTCATCACCGGTGGTGACAGTGGCATCGGCCGGGCCGTGGCGATCGCGTACGCGAAGGAAGGCGCCGACGTCGCGGTGTCGTATCTGAACGAGCACGAGGACGCCGAGGAGACCAAACGGCAGGTCGAGGAAGAGGGCCGCCGTTGCATCACCATCCCGGGCGACATTGGCGATGAACAGTTCTGCCGCGACGTGGTGCAGCAGGTGGTGGATGAGCTTGGTGGCCTCGACATTCTCGTCAACAACGCCGCCGAGCAGCATCCGCAGCAGGACGTCACGAAGATCAGCGCCTATCAGCTTGAGCGCACGTTCCGCACGAACATCTTCGCGCAGTTCTTCTTCGTGAAGGCCGCCATGCCGCACCTGAAGAAGGGATCGGCGATCATCAACACGACGTCGGTCACCGCGTACCGCGGCAGCGCGCAGCTGGTCGACTACGCGTCGACGAAGGGCGCAATTGTCGCGTTTACGCGGTCGCTGTCCGAATCGCTGATCAAGCAAGGCATTCGCGTGAACGGCGTGGCCCCCGGGCCGGTCTGGACGCCATTGATCCCCTCGACGTTCCCACCCGAAAAGGTCGAAACGTTCGGCGGCGACGTGCCGATGAAGCGCCCCGGTGAGCCGGCCGAGATCGCGCCCTGCTACGTCTTCCTGGCCTCGTCCGACTCGTCGTACATGACCGGCCAGATCCTTCACCCCAACGGCGGCGAAGTGGTGAACGCGTAAGAAAGTTTCGGTTGCAACACGTTTGGAGGTCGATCATGTACCGTCGAAGTCGAGCCATCGCGATCCCCGCCAAGCGGGACTGGCGTTACTGGGCCACCGCTATCCTCGCAGGGCTCTTCGGCGCCGGTTGTGCGACCGACACCCCGCAGGTGACGCGTATTGAAACGCCCGCGCCCGCCAAGGCGCTGAACGTGAACCTGACCGAATCGCCCGCCGATTACAGCAGCATTCCGGCGACGGGCAACCTTGAGGTGGTCGCGCTGTTCGAGGCCGGCCCCATGCCTACGGGGGTCGCCGTGTCGGAAGGCGGGCGCATCTTCGTCTGCTTCCCGCGCTGGGGCGACCCGGTGGAGTTCACGGTGGGCGAGATCGTCGATGGGCAGATCAAGCCTTACCCCAGCCTGGAATACAACAAGCGGCAGACCGAGTTTCCTGGCACCACGCTCGTGTCGGTGCAAAGCGTGGTGGTCGACGCGACCGGCAAGCGCCTGTGGCTGTTGGACACCGGCAGCATCAACTTCCAGCCGCGCGAGAAGCACGGGGCGAAGTTGATCGGAATCGATCTGGACACGAACCGCGTCGTGAAGGAGATCGTGTTCGAGGAATCGGTCGCGCTGCGCACCAGCTACCTGAACGACGTGCGCATCGACCTGACGCGCGGCCGCCAGGGCACGGCGTACATCACTGACTCCAGTGGTGCCGGCAACAACGCGATCCTCGTCGTCGACCTCGCCACCGGCAACACGATGCGCCGACTTGACCGGCACCCCAGCACGCTGGCCAACGAACAGTTCGTGCCGCGCGTCGAGGGCAAGCCGTTGATGGCGAGGGTACCCGGCCAGCCGGAGGCGTACGTCACCATTGGCGCCGATGGCATCGCGATTTCGCCCGATGGTGAGACGCTGTACTACTGCGCACTCGCATCGCGCGAGTGGTACGCCGTTTCCACCGACGTTCTTGCCGATCCGAAGGCGTCGGCGGCTCAAGTGTCGGCCGCGGTTCGCGAGATGCCCGTGCGCGACTTCGCTTCGGACGGGCTTGAGACGGACGCTTGGGGCCGTGTGTACCTGACGGACTACGAGAACAACGCGATCCGCCGATATACTCCCGGCAGCCCGGTGTTTGAGGTGATCGCCTCCAGTCCACGGCTGATCTGGCCCGACACGCTGGCGGTCGCCGGCGACGGCGGCGGGACCGGCTACGTCTACGTGATCGCCAATCAGTTGAATCGCCAGCCGAACTACCAGAACGGCAAGGACCAACGCGATCGGCCGTTCGTGTTGTTCCGCCAGGCGATCAACGCAGGACCAATTCGCGTTCAATAATTTCTCTATGAGCGCCGACATTCAAGATCCGGTCGTCTCGGCACGCCAGGCAGGCTTACGCTATTGGCAGGCCGAGGTGACCGGCATTCGCCGGATGAAGGTCGGCGGCAGCTTCCGCTACGTGACGGTGGCCGGCAAGAAGGTGTCGGCCGACGATCTGGCGCGCATCAAGTCGCTGGTGATCCCACCGGCGTGGCAGCGCGTCAGCATCTGCCCGTATGAGAACGGTCACATCCAAGCCATCGGCTACGACGCGCGCGGCCGCAAGCAGTACCGCTACCACCCCAAGTGGCGCGAGGCGCGCGACGAGAACAAATACGAACGTCTGATCGATTTCGTCCGCGTGCTGCCGAAACTCCGTCGATCGGTCGATCGACACCTGCGCCTGCCCGGCATGCCGCGCGAGAAAGTGCTGGCCGCGGTGGTAAAATTGCTCGAAACAACCTTAATTAGGGTCGGAAACGACCAATATGCGAAGGAAAACAAGTCGTACGGCCTCACCACCCTGCGCAACCATCACGTGAAAGTAACGGCCGACCAATCGCGCTTCCGCTTTCGCGGCAAGAGCGGGGTCGACCATGCGATCGACCTGCAGGACAAGCGCCTCGCCAAAATCATCCGCCGATGCCAGGAACTGCCCGGCGAGGAACTGTTCGCGTACGAGGACGAGAACGGCGTTGCCCACGATGTCGGCTCGGCCGACGTGAACGGGTACCTGCAGGAGATCACCGGCCAACCCTTCACCGCCAAGGACTTCCGCACCTGGGCCGGCACCGTGCTGGCAGCCACGGCATTGAAGGCGTTCGAAGCGGTCGACACCGACGCCGGTCGAAAGAAGAACGTGGTGGCTGCCATCGAATCGGTCGCGAAACGCCTGGGTAACACGAAGGCCGTCTGCCGTAAGTGCTACGTGCATCCGGTCGTCATCAACAGCTACCTGGAAGGCTCGCTGGCCGAGTCGCTATCCAACAAAGCGTCGGCGGAGATCACCAAAGGCCTCAAGAACCTCCCCGCCGATGAGGCCGCCGTGCTGGTGCTGTTGCAGAAGCGACTGAAGGCCGCCACGAAGCGCCCGTCGAAGAAGCTTCGCCCGGCAGCGTGATGTGACGGCATCCATTGCTCCAGCTTCGCCAACTGTCATCCCGATGGGAGGCTTGCCGACCTGACCCATCTCCCACGGCCGAGAACCG
Organism: Tepidisphaeraceae bacterium; assembly: GCA_035998445.1. Lineage (NCBI taxonomy): Bacteria > Pseudomonadati > Planctomycetota > Phycisphaerae > Tepidisphaerales > Tepidisphaeraceae > Tepidisphaeraceae bacterium. The sequence goes on from DASYHQ010000050.1 coordinate 53,901, forward strand.
TCCGTGGTTCGAGATCCCTCAGGTCGCCTTCGGCTCCCATCGGGATGACAACTTGTGGCCGCCGATCGCTCTTTCACCAATCATCTTTCCCCCGGCCCCTCCGGCAACTTTTCGCCCCTTCCGGTGGTATAACCTTGTGAAGACCTTCGCCCCGGGAGCGTCCACTATGTCCACGCCCATCTCGCGCTACATTCTCGCCGGATCGCTCGCCATCGCCGTGCTGGCGGGCAACTCGCCCGCCGTCGCGCAGGACTTCGTCAACCCCAAGGCCAATATCCCACCCAAGGCCAAGCCGCAGCGCCGCAACGCCGGTGAAGGCTTCCCACCGCTACCATTGCCGGCGACGCCGTTGCGCCGCAGCGAGAAGAAGCGAGAACCGTCGCCACCGGCGCTCGTCGGCAACGTCACCTTCAGCGACGCCACCGCGAAGAAGGCGGGCCTCGATTGGCAGACGACGGTCATCGATATCGAGAAGTGGGTCGAGTTCACCAACAGCCAGCTGGGTCAGAAGTATCGTTTCGTCGGCACCGATTTCGGCAAATTCAGCTACGACCCCGCCGAGCTGCCGATCCTGTACTTCACCGGCTGGAAGCCGCTGCCGAAGTTTGACGACGACACGATCGCGCGCCTCCGCCAGTACGTGATGGACGGCGGCACTTGGGTCGTCCACAGCAACTGTGGCCGACCCGAATTCAACGACAGCTTCCGCCGGGAGATCGCCCGCATCTTCCCCGATCGCCAGCTGGCGCCCATCCCGGCCGACCATCCGATCTATTCCAGCTTCTACTCCGTCAGCCAGATGCGCGTGCGCAAGAACGCCGAGCCGTGGAAGACCGTGCCGACGTCGCTCGGGTTGCTGGAGACGATCAACATTGGCACGCGCGCCGCGGTCATCTTTTCGCCGATCGATCTGTCGACCGGCTGGAACGCCGACGCGAACCCGATTGAAGGCGGCGTGCTCTACGCGCAGGACGACGCGCTAAAGCTCGGCAGCAACATCGTCACCTACTGCTTAGCCGAGTTTCAGTACGGCCGATTTTTCAGCCATCAGAAGGTCTACCATCAGGCGACCGACGCCACGCGCGACCAGCTCGTGCTCGGGCAGATCGTGCACAACGGCGACTGGGACCCCCTGCCCCACGGCCTGCCGAATTTACTGAAGACGATGGACACGAGCACGACCCTCAACGTGCAGTTCAAGCGTGTGCCCGTCGACCCCGACGAGACCGACATCTTCGCGTTCCCCGTCCTGTTCATGACCGGCCAGCGCGACTTCCGCTTCAGCGACACCGCCCGCAAAAAGCTCCGCGGCTACCTCGACAACGGCGGCACGCTGCTGGTCGACAACGCAGTCGGTGGCAGCCAGTTCGACGAAGCCTTCCGCCGCGAGATCGCCGCGATGTATCCCGACAAGAAGCTCGCCCCCCTACCGGCCGACCACCCGCTGTTCACGTTCGTGAACGACGCCCAGAACGTCCGCCTCACCCCCCTTGCGGCCAGCGAACGGGGTGGCGGCGTGACGCCCCCGCAACTGGAAGCCATCGAGGTCGACGGCTCCCTGCCGGTCATCTACTCGCCCCTCAGCATGGCCGCGGGCTGGGAGCAGCTGCCGCGGGCGTACAACAAGGGGTATTCGGATGCGGACGCGCTAAAGCTGGGGGTGAATTTGCTGATGTACGTGGTGAGCCACTGAGTCAATCTGCGACAACGCTTACGGGCGGCCGAGACATGGAAATGCTTCTGCTGATAGTGCCATTGGCGATATGTATCGCCAACTGGTGCTACCCATGGAATTCGCTTGCGACGCCTCGCGGAATCATCGCGTTGCAGTTGCCATGGCTGGCAATTCCCGTCTGCGTCCTATACGAAATCCTGATGCGGCGGTCGTACAACATCCGCGTTGATCTTGTAATCCTTGGACCGCTAGCCGTTCTGGTCGCATTGGTCACGCTTGTACTTTACATCGTCCGCATGACACGGATCGTCCGCTGCCGTCGCGAGCTAAATCGTGGGCGAGGATTCGATGTGGTGAAGCCCAAGAACTAGAACCCGCGCACCGTTCGTATTCAATGGCGACCCAGGTGGCGCTAACCTCCGATACGCACTCGGAAACGGCGTGCCGGCCTGATAAGATTGTCGAAACGGAGTGAGTCCATGAACAATACGACGACGTTCGATGAAGTGCTGGACGCGATCGAGCATCTGCCGGTTGAACAGCAAGCCGACCTGGTAGACGTAGTTCGTCGTCGGCTGGTCGACCGTGGCCGACAGCGCATCGTCGCCGACGCCAAGGCGGCGCGCGCCGAGCTTGCCGCGGGCCAGACGCAGCCGACCTCCCTCGACGATCTTCGCTGGAGGTTTGATCGGCTCACATGCTAGTCCGTTTCGCCATGTATCTTCCGCCTCTGGCGCTACTGTTGATAGCAAGGGTTCTTCCCGATCGGTGGCGTAGCGGCCGCACGGAAATGGATGTCCGCGATGTGCTCATCAACATCGCGGTTTGGTGGTCCCTCGGGATCGTTGCTTGGCTCATCTATCGCTTACTCCGGTTGCTGTCCGATGTACCGGCAACACCGGTTTGCGGATTTGAGGTGGTGCCGCAGCATGATGACGAGAAGCCACGATAGATCGTCCCTCACGCTGCGGCCGACGACGTAATACGTGGGTTGTTGCCTTGCGATTCAACCCTGAGCTAGCCGGCGCGGTATAACCGTTGGGCTGACGTTTTCGTCCGCCACCATCTGCTAACCGGGAGCCGCGCTTGTCCACCGCCGCCAATCCATCCGCCGTCTCGCCCTTGGGGAACCAGAACGAGTTCATCGGCAAGTTCACCGCCGTGAAGTCGCAGTTGTTAAAGGAACTGCACAAGGCGATCGTCGGGCAGGACGCCGTCATTGAGCTGTTGCTGGCGAGCTTGTTTGCGCGGGGGCATTGCCTATTGGTGGGCGTGCCAGGGTTGGCCAAGACGCTGATGATCTCGACGCTGGCGAAGGTGTTGCACCTGGAGTTCAACCGCATCCAGTTCACGCCTGACCTTATGCCCGCGGATATCACGGGCACGGACATTCTGGAGGAAGACCAGACGACCGGGAAGCGGGCGTTCCGGTTCATGAAGGGGCCGATCTTCAGCAACATCGTGCTGGCCGACGAGATCAACCGCACGCCGCCCAAAACCCAGGCGGCGTTGCTTCAGGCGATGCAGGAGCAGCACGTGACGGCCGGTGGGCGCACGTACTCGCTCGATCTGCCCTTCATGGTGCTGGCGACGCAAAATCCTGTGGAACAGGAAGGCACATATCCCTTGCCCGAGGCGCAGCTCGACCGGTTCATGTTCATGGTGAACATCGGTTACCCGAGCCGCAGCGAGGAAAAGCAGATCGTGCGCGCGACGACGATGGACGTCGAAAGCAAGCCTGAGGCGGTGCTGAGCGGGGCGGACATCCTCCACATCCAGCGGGTGCTGCGCAAGCTGCCGGTCAGCGATCACGTGGTTGACTACGCCGTGGCGCTAACGCGTGCCACGCGACCGAAGGAACCCCACACGCCATCGTTCATCAACGATTGGCTGACGTGGGGCGCGGGCCCACGCGCGGCGCAGTATCTTGTGCTGGGCGCCAAGGCTGTGGCGTTGATGGACGGCCGGTTGAACGTGGGCTGCGACGACGTTCGACGGGTGGCCAAGCCGGTGCTGCGACACCGAATCTTCACGAACTTCAACGCCGATGCGGAAGGCGTGAGCCCCGACAAAGTGATCGAGCGGCTGATCGATGTCGTGCCAGAAAGCACCGCCAGCGACCACGCCCGAGGCGATTAACGCTCAATCGCTGTGAAGCGCGGCGAGATGGGATGAGGCGGGACCCATAAAATCGCCAGTTGCGCTCGCTATTGGTACAACCGGTTCAGGCCGGCGGTGCGGCACCTCTTTTGCTTTTCAGAAGTTCGTGTTCGCGTTGACAGACCGCAGGTCGGTGTCATAATTCGATCAGCGTAACCAACGCACTCCGCGGCTAACGATTCTTACATCGGTGGCCGATCCGCAGGCCGCCTTGAGAAAGGCAATTGCCATGGCCGGTTCGCAGTTCGCAACACCTCCTCGCGTCGCCCCATCGCGTCCGACCCGTCGTTTCACGCTAGACGAAGCGAACAAGACGTTGCCGCTGGTCCAGCGCATCGTCGGTGACATCGTCCGCGTGAACGCCGAGGCCACCGCGTTGAAGGATCATCTCGATTCGCTGCGCGACAACGCCGAGATCACCCGTGCCAATAAGGAGCTCGACAGCCGCGTGGCGCGCCTGGCCGAACTGGTCAGCGAGCTGAGCGACGTCGGTGCCGAGCTGAAGGACTACCGCACGGGCCTGATCGACTTCATGGGCCGCCACGAGGGCCATGATGTTTACCTCTGCTGGAAGCTGGGCGAGGAGAAGATCGCCTTCTGGCACGAGCTAGCCGCCGGCTTCGCCGGGCGACGGCCGGTGAGCCAGTTGAAGGAAACCGAATAAACGCGGGTAAGCGTGGAAGATCAAAGCGGTGCATCGACTGGCGATTCTGCCGGTTGATGCACCGCTTCTTCTTATGCCCCGCCCGCGACCGACGCCTTCTGTAGGACAGGCATTCCTGCCTGTCTCTCCCCCCGCTCTCCCCCCGTATTCATTCTTCGGTCTTCTATTGCACAGGAATTCTTGCCTGTGTCTCTTCTGCCATTGCCTTCTGCAGGGACGGACATTCTTGCCCGGACCTGCACTGCAAAAAAATGGCCGGTTGTCGAGCCGTCATCCTGAGGTACTCCGAAGGATCTCCCCCCGTATTGCGTTGCGAAGAGATCCTTCGGTGTACCTCAGGATGACGATTGCTCCGTCAAATGCATAAGTCCGTTCTTGCCTGTCTCTCTGTCGCTTGTCGAAACAGGGAGCCACGAAGGCACAGAGGCACGAAGGAGGACACGAAGGAAACGAGAGGTGTTGCGCCAGATCTGCTTGGACTGCGCAGCGCGTCCGTAGAAATGGATAGTGTGTTCTTTGACAACTGAAGACCAGCCTCACCGTGCCTCGCCAGCCCCGCCGCCTGCATCAGATGGTGCACAATGGTGCAAAATGGTGCACGGATTCGCCTTTTCATTTACCCAAACCGCCGTCGACCTGAACGTGGGTTCGATACGGGTTGCGCGCGAGGATGGCGAGAAGCAGCGCAGAGGAAACTGCCTTCGCGACAGGGTCGCGAAGGCTGTACTGCTAATCGGATGGAATGCGAGCCAAGGCTACTCGAACAACCGACCCTGCTTGCCATCCTCGACGATCGACTTCACGTCGCCATCGCTGAACTTCGTGGTGATTCGGTCGCCGGCGTTCAGCTGCGAGGTGGATCGCACGATGCTGCCGTCACGGCTGAGCGTGGTGATGGAGTAGCCGCGTTTCAACACCGACTCTGGCGACAGCGCGACCAGTTGTCCCTCCAGACCGGCCAGGATCGCACGGCGTTTGCGCATGACCACGACGGCCTCACGGTTCAAGCGAGCCTCGAGGTGCGCCAGGCGTTGGCGGCGCAAGTCGATCGCGTGGGCGGGATCGCGCCGCTGCAGGCGGGTGGCGGAATCGTCGAGGTGGCGGCGGCAGCGATTCAGGCGGCGCTCGGCTGCCATCGTCAGCTGTCGCTCGGCGTCGTCGAGCCGTTGGCGCATCTGGTTGACGCGATCCGTTGGCCTGCGGAAGAACTCGTGGCGGGCGAGATTGGCCAAACGGCTGCTGGCGTCACCGATCGTCGCTGCGGTCGTGCGCGTGAGCCGCCGGGTGAGGTTGTCCAGCCCGTCGCCGGCCGCCCGCCAATGCTGCGTGAGCACCTGGGCCGCCTCGGTGGGCGTGTGGGCGTGATAGTCAGCAACAAGGTCGGCGATCGATACGTCCACCTCGTGGCCGATGCCGGTGATGACCGGAATCGTCGAACCCGCGATCGCCCGGGCGACAGCCTCTTCGTTGAAGCCCCAGAGGTCCTCGAGCGACCCACCGCCGCGCCCCACCACGATTACGTCCGCCGCTTGCGGACTCGCCCTCTCGCCATCCATCCAGCACGAATTGAGATGCCGAATCGCCTCCGCAATCTTCGCGCCGCAGCCCTCGCCCTGCACGGGCACGTGGTAGATCGACAGCCGCAGGAACCGGAACCGCCGCAGCACCTTCAGCATGTCCGCGACGGCCGCGGTGTTCGTGCTGGTGACGAGCGCGATGTGCAGCGGATACCGTGGCAGCTCGCGCTTGCGCTCGTGGGCGAACAGCCCCTCCGCCTCCAGCTTCGCCCGCATCTGCTGGAACGCCAGCTCAAGCGCTCCCTGCCCAAGGGGCTGGATCGACGTCGCGTACAGCTGGTACCGCCCGCGCTGTGCGTAGACCGCCACCCGGCCGGTCGTCACGACTTCCATGCCATCGTTCGGGACGAACTTTAAGCGGATCGCGTCCGACTTGAACATCACGCAGTCGATGCAGGCGCTGCCGTCCTTCATCGTGAAGTAGTGATGTCCACTGCCGCGATGGTGGTTGTAGTTGCTGAGCTCCCCCTTCACGGCCACGCTCGGGGGCAGGCCCCCCTTCAGCGCGCGCTCGATGTCGGCCGTCAACTGCGCGACCGTGATCGGCTCGCGACCCGACGGCGCCGCGCCGGCGCGCGGCGGGTTCTCGGGCTTGCGCAGCAGGCTTTCGCGGAAGTCGAAGAAGTTGGATTTGGCGGCCATGGTCAGCTCACGCGTGCGCTACGGTTGCAGGACGTCCATCAACGTGCGGAAGCGCAGCTCCGCGTGCTCGTAGGGCGTCTCGTGCTTGTGGTACGGGTAGATCGCCATCTCCTTCTCGCACGTCATGTGATGATACGCCGCGAACACCGTGCTCGGCGGGCAGATGTCGTCCCACAAACTGTTGGCGATTAGCGTGCGGCAGCGGATCATCGGGGCGAGGTTCATGCAATCGACGTAGCTCAGCGTGCGGATCGCCCGCTCGCGCAGCTCCGGGAACACCTTCAGGAACGTGATGATCTCCGGGTACGGCCCGTTGCTGGTGATCTCGATCGCCCGGCGGAAGTCGCACAGGAACGGGATGTCCGGCATCGCCAGCAAGAGCCGCCGTTCGGTGAGCGCCGCCGTCGCCAGCGTGATCGCGCCACCCTGGCTGCCACCGGTGATCGCCAGACGATCGGCGTCCACCTCGTCGCGCCGCGCCAGCACTTCCAAGGCGCGCAGCGCATCGGCGTAGACGTAGCGGAAGTAGTAGGACCTCGGATCGCGAATGCCCTTGGTCATCCACCCGGCAACGCGCCCTTCGACGTCGGTCGACACGTCCTGTGATTGCCCGTTCTGGCCACGGCAATCCATGCTCAATACCGCCACGCCCTGCGACGCGATCGACAGCAAGTCGATCGGCCGCGGCCCGCGCCCGGAGTAACCGTGATAGCAGACCAGCCCCGGCACCTTCGCCGTGCTGTCGGGCCGCAGGTACCAACCGGCGATGCGGCCACCACCGAAGCCGTCGAACCGGACGGCGTAGCACGTCACGCCCTTGGCCCGCAGTGGGTACGGCACCAGCTCGGCGTTGAGCGGTTGCGCCATCGCCTCGGCCACTGTGGCTTGCCAGAACGGTTCGAAATCGTCTTCGCGGTAGAGCGAGGGCTTGTAGCGATGCAGCGCTTCGAGCGGCATGTCTATGGACGGCATGAAAGGATGCTCCTTTTTGTTGGAGCCTTGAAGGATAACCGGTCGGGCGTGCCGTTCAATGAAGCGGCATTTCACATGCGCGTTCGGGTGACAGCGCTTAGGCGTGGCCGTACCATCCGCCGCTTCTCTCACGGAAGGGTGATGCCGCAGTTCAAGTCAGTCTTCACCTCGCGCCGCGTCACCGCCATGGCGGCGCTGGGGTTCGCGTCGGGGTTGCCCTACGCGCTCACCAGCAGCACGCTGCAGCAATGGTTGAAGGACGCGAACGTCGATCTGGAGACGATCGGCTTTCTCAGCCTCATCGGCCTGCCGTACGTGCTGAAGATGCTCTGGGCCCCGTTCATGGACCGCTACGTCCCCCCGTTGCTCGGCCGGCGGCGCGGGTGGCTGCTGTTGACGCAGATCGCGATCGTGCTGGCGATCGTCTGCCTGGCGTTCACGAACCCCACCGGCTCGCTGCGATGGGTGGCCGTCGTGGCGCTGGGGCTGGCGTTCCTCAGCGCCAGTCAGGACATCGTCGTCGACGCCTATCGCGCCGACGTGCTACCGACCGCCGAGCGCGGCCCCGGCGCCGCGACGTTCGTCGCGGGCTATCGCGTGGCGCTGCTGCTGACCGGCGCGATTATCCTGATCCTGGTCGACCAGAACTGGCTCACCTGGCGCGGCGTGTACCTCGCCAGCGCAGGCATGATGTCCCTGGGCATCGTTGCGACGCTAATGGCGCCGGAACCCACCAATCCCGGTGCCCCCCCACCCACGATGGCAGCCGCCATTGTTCGGCCGCTGCGCGACATGGTCTCGCGTCCCGACGGCTGGCTGGTGCTGGCGTTCGTGCTGCTGTTCCGCCTGCCCGATTCCACTGCCGGCACGATGACCGGCCCCTTCCTGCGCGACGCTGGCTTTTCCAAGACCGACATCGGTTTGTATCGCCAGTTCCTGGGCGTCGTCGTCGCCATCGGCGGCACGCTGCTGGGGGGCGGCATCATTAACCGGCTCGGCACCCGGCAGGCACTGTGGCTGTTCGGTGGACTGCAGGCGATCAGCAACCTTGGCTTCTGGGTGCTGTCGCAATCGGACGCGCGATTGGACGTGCTGATCAGCGTGCTCGTCATCGAAAACTTCTGCGGCGGATTGGTTACGGCGGGCTTCTTCCTCTTCCTGATGAACCAATGCCGGGCCGAATACTCGGCCACGCAGTACGCACTGCTTTCGAGCCTGATGGCGGTCGCGGGCATCGTGGTGGGTGCCTATACCGGTGTGCTCGTTCAGGCGATGGGATACGGGCCGTTCTTTCTGCTCACGGTTGCGCTGGGCCTGCCCGGGCTTATTCTGCTGGCGACGATGCGAGCGGAATCGGTGGACGTCGACAACGACGCGCCCGGGTTTCCCCTAACGACCTCTGCCGATACGATGGAGCCATGACGCCACGCGCCCTGATCCCGTCGATCCTCGGCCTTGCCATGCTCGTGGCCGGGGGATGCAACACCAAGACGTACAATTTTTCCGTCGCCGTGAAGAACGAGTCGTCCGAACCGGTGATGGTCGGCTTCGCGAAGGACGGCCCGCCGTTCGAGAACAACTGGGCCACACCCGAGCAGGTTGCCCGCATGATGCCGCGGCCCGACGAGCGCGGCTGGGGCATCCCCGTCGCCCCCGGCAAGGTCGCCGAGGTGGAGAACGAGAAGGCGCAGCTCGAGCGGTCGACCACCGCTTACCTGCGCGTCTACGCGACCGCCCCGTCGCTCGATTCCATGCTCGCCATCAGCAGTGGCAGCCCGAACCGCTTGGACATCCCGCTTCGCCCCGGCGAGAACAAGATCGTGGTAACGCGCGAGGGTGGGCAGTTGAAGTTTCAGCGGCTGAACCCGTGAACGGGTCAAATGGACGTCCACCATGTCATATCAGGAGCATCGCGATCAGGCCCGCGCCATCAGCGCCCGCTGTGCCGTGATCACGCTGAGCGACACGCGCACGCGCGAGACCGACAAGAGCGGCCAACGGATCCACGCGCTGCTGCATGATGTCGGGCATGCCGTCGGCCACTATGAGATCTTGAAAGACGACGCCGCGCTGCTTCGGCCTGTGGTTCTACAGTTGCTGGGTGACACCTCGATCGATGTCATCCTGACCACCGGCGGCACGGGCATCGCCAAGCGCGACGTAACCGTGGACGCGATCGACGCCCTGCTCGACCAACCTTTGCCCGGCTTCGGCGAGCTGTTTCGCATGCTAAGCTGGCAACAGATCGGCAGCGGCGCGATGATGAGCCGCGCGATCGGTGGCATCGCGAAGGGCAAGGTGGTCTTCGCCATGCCGGGTTCCACCGCAGCGGTGGAACTGGCAATGACGAAGCTGATCCTGCCCGAGCTGCCCCACCTGTTATCGGAACTGCGCCGCTGAAGGGACGACTAGCGATGGCCAAGTTAAGCGTGAACGTGAACAAGGTCGCGACGCTGCGCAACACGCGCCCGCTGGACATTCCCAGCGTGCTCCGGCTGTCGACGATCGCGCTCGACGCAGGCGCGCACGGCATCACCGTCCACCCCCGCCCCGACCAGCGCCACATCCGCCCGCACGACGTGCACGACCTGGCGCAACTGTTGAAGTCGCATCCCGCGGCTGAGTTCAACATCGAGGGCAACCCATTCCATGAGTTCATGCACTTCGCCCGCGACGTCCGCCCGACGCAATGCACGCTGGTGCCCGACACGCTGTCGCAGAGCACGAGCGACCATGGCTTCGACACAATCGTCGAAGCGGATCGACTGCGGCCGGTGATTGCGGAGCTGAAGGACTACGGCTGCCGGGTCAGCCTGTTCGTTGACCCTGACGTGCGCGCCATTGAAGGCGCCGCCGCGTTGGGTGCCGACCGGGTCGAACTCTACACCGAACCCTACGCCGCCGCCTTCGCGTGCGGTGACCGAGACGCCACCACCCCCTACGCCACGGCGGCCAAGCGCGCGGTGGAGTTGGGGCTGGGCGTGAACGCCGGTCACGATTTGAACCTGGACAACCTACCGCCGTTCATCGCAGCCGTGCCACAGACGCTGGAAGTGTCGATCGGCCATGCCTTGATCGGTGACGCACTGGAATTTGGCATGCCCGAGACGGTCCGGCGGTACCTTCTTGCCGCAACCGCGCGTTGAATACCCAAAGAGACCATCCTCCAGAACGTGTCATCCCGAGGGGAGCGGTAGCGACCCGAGGGATCTCGATCGACGGCTACGCTCATGCCACTGGGAGGTCCCTCAGGTCGCTACCGCTCCCTTCGGGATGACAGGTTGTCCCTTTCGCGGCCTATCTTGCAGGCGGGGCGTGCTAGTCGGTGTGCCGCCCCACCGGGCCCGTCCATCGCGTTGACACGTTCCACCCCCGCTCCTACGATCGGTCAGCCGATCGATAGGGTCGGTCGCAAGCATTCGAGGAGAACAATCATGGCCAGCGAAAACGTCGTGGAATTTACGGACGGCAACTTTGAGACCGAGGTCCTGCAGTCCAGCCAGCCGGTGTTGGTCGACTTCTGGGCCGAATGGTGCCAGCCCTGCCGGATGCTCGCTCCGACGATCGAGAAGATCGCCAAGGATTTCGCCGGCAAGGTAAAGGTCGGCAAGGTCGACACCGACGCGAACCGCGACATCGCGATGAAGTACCGCATCAACGCGATCCCGACCGTCATCCTCTTCAAGGACGGCCAGGTCGCCCAAACCTTCGTCGGCCTTCGTAAGGAAGCCGACTTCAAGCAGGCGCTCGAAGCGGTGTAATTCGCGGCGCGACTGTTGTTGCAAAATAACGAAGAACGCCGATCGGTAACCGATCGGCGTTCTTCGTTTTGGGGAGTATGCACTTGAGCGAACGGGCGCCCGATTCGTCATCCTGAGGTACGCCAAAGGATCTCCTCTGTTCCAAAGCGAATACGGGGGAGATCCTTCGGCGTACCTCAGGATGACAAGGTTTGACCAGTGCGAAGTCCGTTGTTCTCTGCGGGAGTCTCCGGCTCCTCTCCCGGTACTCCGGGGGAGGCTAGGTGGGGGTGATTTTCGCTACAAGGGACGAAGGATTAAGACCTGAGTCGAGATCGACGTCTTCTTCAGACTTCAGACTTTCCGCGAATTCGAAATCACCCTCACCCTGGCCCTCTCCCGGCGTACCGAGAGAGGGGACCGGAGAATTTCGTTACTGTCCGGCCTCGCGCAGCGTAACGACACGAGGCACCAGCAGGACCACCCGTTCCTGCCGCTCGGCGGTGCCGTTGGCGGTCAAGAAGACGTTGCCCAGGCTTGTCGGCCAGCGGCCCTCGCGGCTGGGCGCGATGATCAGGAATTGATCGCGCGGGATCTCGGTCGCCAGGCTCAGGTCGTAAAGGTGCTCGGGGTTCACATACTGCACCTCGTTGCCGACGTTCTCAGCGTTGTACTCAATGCGTACCCGCTGCGATCGCACCACCGGCACCACCGCCACGCGCAGCGCGCCAGGCGTGCGCGGCGATTGCTGGAACGTGATGCTCAGCAAATCCTCCGACCGGTCGTACGACCGGCCCTGCAACCGGTTGGCGGCGTCCAGGTAGAAGATCGTCTGCGAATCGATGTCGCGGCGAATCATGACCTCGACCGGCTTGCTCTCGCCTCCGGCGTATTCGCCGCGCTGCGAGATGGCCGGGTACTGCGCAATCAGGTCGCGGAAGAACGCCCACTCGCTCGTGGGTGCCAGGCCGACGCGCACGCCGTTCTTGAACAGCACGTCGTACGTCTCCGGCGGCAGCGCCGTCTCCTCGACCTGCTTCCAGAACGACTCGCTTTGACTCACCGTGCCGTACGGCAGCGTGAGGATCAGCATGTCCAACCGTGTGCGCACCAGCAGGTCGGTTCGAGCATCCACCGGTGGATCGAGTGGCGTCGCCGACCCGGCGGATACCGGTAGCGTTTCCCGCGGCGCGGTCGACGGCGCCAGCGGTTGCTGCGGCGCGTCGCCCGAGTCTCGCCGACCGAAACAACCGGTGAGCAGGGCCAAAGGCAGCAGGCAATGAATGGGGCGAATGCGCATGACAGTTGCAAGAAGGCCGAGCGTCACGTTCAAAACCGTTGGCGTCACAGCGCCGCGATCGTGGCGATCGTGCGGTCCAGCCCTTCGTCCAGCGTGGCCCGATCGATGTTGATCGGCGGGGCCAGGCGGATGACGTTCTTCGAGGTCAGGTTCAGGTTCACGCCGTTCTCGAGCGCGCGCTCGTTCAGCTTCTCGGGCGGCGCTTTAAGCTCGATGCCGATGAACAACCCGCGCCCGCGCACGCCTGCGACTTTGCCGGCGATGCGCTTGTCGCTCTTCAGGCGGGCGATGGCGTGCTCACCAAGCGTGGCGGCGTTGTCGACCAGCTTCTCCCGCTCGATGACGTCGAAGATCGTCTTGGAGACGGCCATGCAGATCGGATTGCCACCCAGGGTGCTGCCGTGCTTGCCGGGCACCAGGTGGGCGGCGATCTCGGGCTTAGCGAACATCACACCGACGGGCAGTCCACCCCCGACGGCCTTGCCAAGCGTCATGATGTCTGGCTCGACGACGACGCCGCTTGCATCGCGGAAGTGCTGGTAACCGAACCAGCGCCCCGTGCGGCCGCACCCGGTCCATACCTCGTCAAAGATCAGCGTGACGTTGCGGGCGGTGCAGAGCCGGCGCACCTCGACGGCGTACTCGTTGGGCACCATGTGCACGCCGCCCTCGCCTTGGATCGGCTCCATCATCACCGCGGCCGTCTCGGAATCGATGGCGGCGGCGAGACCTTCCAGGTCGCCGAAGTCGACGTGCGAGAAGCCCGGCACCGCCGGCTCGAAGCCTTGCTTGACGGCGGGGTTGCCGGTGGCGGCGATCATGGCCATCGACCGGCCGTGGAACGACTTGTGCATCGACACGGTTTTCCACCGGTGCGGCGATTGCGCCCGCCCCGCCAGCCTGGCCAGCTTCACCGCAGCCTCGTTGGCCTCCAGACCACTGTGGCAGAAGAACGCCTTGCCGGTGAAGGCGGTGGCGTTCAGGCGCTGCGCGAAGGCAATCTGCGGTTCGGTGTAGAACGTGTTGCCGACGTGCCAAAGCTGCTTGGCCTGTTCCGTCGCCGCCGCGATGAGCGCCGGGTGACTGTGACCGATGATGCCCGCGCCGAAGCCAGCGAACAGGTCGATGTACTTCTTGCCGTCGGTATCCCAGACGTAGCTGCCCTCGCCGCGCGCCATCACGACGGGCATGCGGGCGTAGTTGCCGATGAGGACGTCGGTGCCTTGCTTCAGGATCGTGGCGGTGTCGGACATAGGTGCGGCGCTCCTTTGAGGGCGAGCGAGAATAACCGATCGCGCGAGATCGGCGAAGGGGGAATAGGCGGTGGAGATACGCTCGGGCGAGCCGGTAAATGGCGAGCCCACCAACACTGTCACTAATGGGCGGCTAGCTCGCGGACAGAACTCTGCCGCCTCGCGTGCACGTGTCATCCCGAAGGGAGCCTCAGGCGACCTGAGGGATCTCAAATCATGGACGGTTCTCGGCCTTGGGAGATCCCTCCGGTCGCCAGCGCTCCCATCGGGATGACACGTCCCCTGATCATCGCACGCGTTTGTCCGCCAGGCTTTAGGCGACACGCGATCTCATTCAACTTCGCCCGGCCCCTCTCCTGGCGTACGAGGAGAGGGGCCGAAGCCGTCGGCTGACGTCAATCGTAGTCGTCCGGGATCGCGTCCAAGTCGCTGTAGCTGCTCGGGGCGCGGCGCGAGGTACGGACACGGCGCGCCGGCGCAGGGGCTTCCGCCTCGGCAGTGTCCTCGATCGCGTCGACCTCGGGGGCGACCTCCTCGTCCGCATCAACTTCCTCAGCGACGAGGTGCTTATCGGTTGATCCGGTCTTCACCACCGGCAGTGGCGCCGGCGGTGGCGACGGACGCCGAACCCGGTTCGAACGACTCGTCGACGAACGCTGATCACGGGCGGGAACCTTCGCGACGGGCTCGGGTGCGGGCGGAGCTTCCGCCTCTTCCGTGTCCGCCACGTCCACGGCTTCCACCTCTTCGTCGCCTTCCGCGTCGTCCAACTCGGCGTCGACGTACTGATCGTCGTCGTCGGCGGACGCGATCGCCTCGCCGCTATCGTTGGGACTTGGCGGCAGCAGACCGACAGCGGTGTTCTCACGCGCCATCTGGTTCTCGCGACGCCGGCGATGCCGGCGACCCCCACGGCGCCGACGGCGCTTTTGAGGCTGTTCGCCGGTCTCACCCTCGGCGCCAGCAGCGGCCGGGGCAAGGTTGCCGTTCACCTCTTCGCCCTCTTCCTCGTCGTCGCTCGCCACCACGGGCTTGGCGACCTGCTGCGGCTTCGGTGGGATGCGCGTGGGCGGCTGCTGGTTGCGACGGTTGTCGCCACCACCACCGCCGGCGCGATTGCCCCCCTCACGGCCACCACGGTCACGACCCCCGCGCCCGCGCCGCCGACCGTTGCCGCGGTCGATCGGGCGCGACTCGTTCGTCAGCGGTTGCGGTGGGTCGTTCTCGTCCTCGTGGGTGTCGTCGAAGTTGCTCGCCGCCGGCGCGGCTTCCTGTGCGCCTTCGTCCTCGTCCTCGTCGCCGAAGTCGACCGTCTCCATTTCGGTGACGTTCTCGAAGCTGCCATCCGCACGGCGGCCCTGGTTGTAGCTGGCGTTCGGCGAATCGGCACGGTCTTCCGACTGCTGCTCACGCGGCGCATCACCATTGCTGCGACCACGACGCCCACGGCGGCGCCGACGACGCCGGCGACCACCCTCGGACGACTGCTGGGCGTCGTCGCCCTGCTGACCCGAACCTTCTGCGGCCGACTCTTCACCTTCGGCCGACTCGTCGTCCTGATCGTCCTGGTCATCCTGCACGTCCTGCGGCGCGACTTCGCGTTCAGCGTTGTTCCGCGAGCGGCCACCGCGATCGTCCCGACGGCCCTGCGCGGCGCGCTGCGGCGGTGACGACGGCTCCTCTTCGCTGTCGCTTTCCTGCGCTTCCTCGGCGGTCTCGCGGGCGAAGCGTTCGTCCTCGTCCTCCTCATCCTCCATCGCGCGGGCCGCGGGCCGGCTTTGCTGCTGCTGATTCCGACCACCACCGTCGCGGCGATCGTTGCGACCACCACCCCGACCACCGCGGCCACCACCACCGCCGCGTGTGCCCAGCTGGGTCACGTGGCCCATCTGCGGCAGCGTCATGCCCAGTTCTTCCAAGATGACCGCGCCGTCGCGCGCATCGAACAGCGACAGCTTCAGCTCATCCAGGCCAAGCGACGCGTCGGAGCGAATCAGGACCTTCTTCTGCGTCTCGTCCTCCAGCTCCGCCAGCTGGCGGCGCTTCTTGTTCAACAGCGAGAAGGCTACGTCGGGGCAGCAGGCCAGCTCGACGCGTACCACGCGCTGGTCGTGAGCCGCGATCGCCAGCTTGCGCATGACGTCGAGCGCCATGCTCTCGGGCGTCTTCACGAGGCCGGCGCCCTTGCAGTGCGGGCAGTCGAAGTAGACCGACCGCTTCAGGCTCGGCCGCATGCGCTGGCGCGTCATCTCGATGATGCCGAACTGGCTCATGCGCAGGACCTTGGTCTTGGCCCGGTCGCGCTTGAAGTTGTCGTCGAGGCGCTTCTCCAGCTCGCGGCGGTGCCGGTCGTAGCGCAAATCAATGAAGTCGCAGATGATCACGCCGCCCAAGTCGCGCAGCTTCAGCTGGCGGCAGATCTCGTCGGCGGCCTCCATGTCGACGCGGAAGGCGGTCGTCTCGGCGTCGCCGCTCTCGCGGTTCTTGCCGCTGTTGACGTCGATCGCGACGATCGCCTCGGTGCTGTCGATGACCAGCGACCCACCGCTGGGCAGCGGCACGTGGCGGCTGTACATCATCTCGATGTCGCGCTCGATGCCGTACTGGTGGAACAGCGGCACCCCGTCCTCGTACACGTCGACCTTGTTCTTCGTGCGCGGCGCGGTGATCTTGATCACGTCCTTCACGCGCCTGGCGACGTCCTTGTTGTCGACGACGATGCGCTCGACGTCGCTGGTGAACACGTCGCGCACCGTGCGCGTGACGAGGTCGCCCTCGGTGTACAGCTCGACCGGGCCGGGCTCCTTCTGCTTCTTCTCGATCGTCTCCCACAGGCGCGTGAGGTACTTCAGGTCGCGCTCGATCTCGGTCTTGGCCTTGCCGATGCCGGCGGTGCGGATGATGAACGCGACGTCCTTCGGGGGCTTCAGGCCGTCGAGGATGGTGCGCAGGCGACGGCGCTCGGCGTCGTCCTCGATCTTCTTGCTGACACCCATCTTGCCCATGCCGGGCATCATCACGAGGATGCGCCCGGGGATGGAGATGTAGCTGGTGAGCGTCGGCCCCTTGGTGCCGATGCCCTCCTTGATGATCTGCACGATGATCTCGTCGCCCCGACGCAGGCAGCGCTGGATGGGCGGGCGGTCGCGGCGGGCCATTTTTCGGCCGACGGTTTCCTGGTAGTCGGAACCGTCTCGACCGAAGTAGGTGGGCATCAGGTCGCTGATGTGCAGGAAGCCGTTGCGGCCCATGCCGAAATCGACGAACGCGGCCTGGATGCTCGGCTCGACGTTGGTGACGCGACCCTTGTAGATGTTGCCGACGTGGCTGGTGGCGCTGTTGCGCTCCATGTACAGCTCTTCGAGCCGTCCATCCTCAACCAACGCGATCCGGCACTCTTCCCCTTCGCTGACGTTAATCAGCATTTCCTTCGACATGTTTTTCGTCCGTGGTCAGTGGTCCGTGGTCAGCTGTGGGGTCATCGCGCCCGGCGTCGCAACCTGCGACGAACAACGGACAGCGGACCACGAACAACCGACGGAGACGATGCGTGCCGCGCGCGATCCACGCGCACGGGCTTTGGCTAAAAGGCTTCCGGGATGATCTTGCGGGTCTCCTCACGCAAGAAGTGCATCACCTGTCGTTCGCTGTCGAAGCTCATCACCTTGCGGGCGACCTGCTTCGCGTGCTCCATGGTGGTGGAGCGAATGATTTTCTTCACCTCTGGGATGTCCGGCCCGTTCATCGAAAAGATGTTCAGTCCCAGGCCCAGGAGCAAGAGAGTGTACAACGGGTCGCCCGCCATTTCACCACACACGCTGCAACTGATCGAGTTTCTCGCCGCGGCGCGGATGACGTCGCGAATGAGTCGCAGCACCGCCGGGTGCGCCGGGCAGAAGAGCCCGGCGACCTTTTCGTTGGTGCGGTCGACCGCCAGCGTGTACTGGATGAGGTCGTTGGTGCCGATGCTGAAGAAGTTCACTTCCTTGGCGCACTGGTCGGCCATCAGCGCCACCGCGGGCACCTCGATCATCATGCCGATCGGGATGTCCTCACGGAAGCGGACACCGTCGTCCTCCAGCTCTTCCGTGACGTCCTTCAGGATCATCTTCGCCTGGCGCAGTTCCATGATCGTGCTGATCATGGGGAACATGATGCGCACGTCACCGAGCACGCTGGCCCGCATGATCGCGCGCAGCTGACGCTTGAACATCGGGATGTCGTGCAGGCACATGCGGATGCTGCGATCGCCCAGGAACGGGTTGCGCTCCGGGTTGGCCAGCTGCGCCTGCGTGTACTTGTCGGCCCCAAGGTCGAGCGTGCGAATGACCAGCGGGCGACCATCGATGCCGGCCAAAGCTTCGGCGTAGGCGTTGTAGTGGTCTTCCTCGGTCGGTTCCTTCCCCATCATGCTGAGGTAGAGGAACTCGGTGCGGTACAGGCCGACGCCCTGCGCACCGTTGGAGAGCGCCAGCGGAATATCGTTGGTGCCCTCGATGTTCGCCTGCACACTGACCGAGTGGCCGTCCTTGGTTTCGGCGGGCAGGTTGATCAGCTCGCGCAGCTCGTTCTCGTGATGAACGAAGCTGGCCTGGTCCTGACGATACTCGGCGATCTGGTCGGCGTCGGGATTGACGATGACCACGCCGTTCTTGCCGTCGATGATGACGATGTCACCACCGCTGACGTGGCTCGTCAGATCACCCAACCCCACGACCGCCGGTATGCCCATGGCGCGGGCGACAATCGCGGTATGGCTCGTGCGGCCACCCACGTCGGTGGCGAAGCCTTTCACGTGCGTGCGGTCGAGGGCGGCGGTCTGGCTGGGCAGCAAATCGTGTGCGATGACGATGACGTCGCTGGTCAGGTGGAGCAGGTCCTCGTGCTTCTGGCCGATCAGGGTGCGCAGGACGCGCTTTTCGATGTCGTGGACGTCCTTCACGCGCTCGGAGAAGTAGCGGTCGGTCATTTGCCCGAACTGCTGGGCATACCGCCGCATGACGCTGCTGACGGCATATTCGGCCGTCGCCAGTTGGGTTTTGATTTCGTTGTCGACCTGCTTCAGCAGCGACTTGTCCTTCAGCACGCCGAGGTGGAAGTTGACGATGCCACCGATCTCCTTGCCGTACTTGGTGGCCGTCTCGTCGCGGAGTTGGGTGAGGTCCTTCAGGCTGTCATCGATCGCGGTGTGGAAGCGGGCCACCTCACCGGCGACCTGGTCGGGTGCGACGTTGCGCTTCGGGATCAGCAGATCCTCGGCGTCGAGCACGATGGCCGTGCCGATGACGACGCCCGGGGAAACACCAATGCCCTTTTTGATCTCCATTCGTTTGATTTGCGATCTGCGATTTTACGGTTTGCGATTGAGATCAGAATTCAATGAATTCGCATTTCAATCGCAAATCGCAAATCGCAGATCGGCAATCCTATCAATCTTCTTCGCCAAACTTGCTGTTGAACAAATCGGCCAGCGCGTCGACCGCCTGCTGGGCGTCCTCACCGTCGGCGTCGATGCGCAGCGGTGTGCCTTCGACGGCGGCGAGGATGATCATCTGCATGACGCTCTTGCCGTCCGCCTCGCCCGGTTCCTCGCCACCCTTGGTCACGGTAATGTCCGACGAGAACCCGTTGGCCAGGTCCACGAACTGCATCGCCGGCCGCGCGTGCAGGCCGAGCTTGTTGGACACGAAGATGTCGCGAGAGGCCTTTGGCATTGCGGATTTCGGATTGCGGAGTTCGGATTGATATTCGGAACGACGCGGCCTTCAGATTCAATCCTCAATCCGAAATCCGCACTCCGCAATGCTTCACTTTCCCTGGTCTGCCTCTTCCAGCAGTTCGATGATCTTCGCCTGCGAGTCGCTCTGGCGCAGGAAGCGCCGGAACATGTCCTTCTGCAGGTTGCTGAAGACGATGTTCATCGCCTGCAGGTGGTGCTGCGGCTGGTTCTCCGGCGACAGCAGCAGCACGACGCTGTAGACCGGCTGATGGTCCAGCGCCGAGAAGTCGACGCCCGCGGCGCTGCGGCCGATCGTGCCGGCCATCTTCTTCACCTTCGCGTGCTTCACGTGCGGCACGGCGACGCCCTTGCCGAAGCCCGTGCTGCCGTTCTGCTCGCGCTTCACCAGCGCGGCGACGACGTCCTCCACGGCATCCTCGGCCAGCGCGCCGTTCTGCGCCAGCGACACGACGAGTTCTCGAATCACTCCGTCGCGATCCTCGGCCTGCAGGTCGGCCACGATCGCGTCGGACACGATGAAGTCTTTGAGCTTCATAAAGAGGGGGTGTGGGCAGTGGGCAAGCTTCGGTGGGCGGCGCGCCGCGGGTCACCGTAGACCCACCGCACGCCGCCCACCGGCCGCGCCGTTCTCGTTATTGTTCCGGATGCTTGCGGTTGCGCATCTTCTTCTTGTGGTCGCTGAGCACGCGCTCCAGCTTGTGCACGCACGCGTCCAGGCACGCGTACGCGTCCCCTTCGGCATGGTGGGCCACGAACATGTTCTTGTGCTCGGCGTTTACGATCACCTCGACGCTCGTGTGGTCCTTACCGTTGTCCTTATCGGCATCGAAGATCACCTCGATCTCCTGGATGCGGTCGTAGTACTTCGTAAGCTTGTTGGTCTTTTCCTCGGCGTACGACTTCAGCGGCACGCTCAGGTCCATGTGCCTTGATGATACGGTGACAATCACGCGTGTGCTCCTTCCGTTAAGCGTTAGCTATTGTACAGCAAATGCGGTACTAAATCGCCACCGCGGGCTCAGGTGCGGGAAACCGTGCTTTCCGCAGCGCTGGCCGTGTCCAACCGTGACGAATTGCCCGATCGCGACACGGGTAGCTCCTTCACGTCCGCAGGCGTCAGGACGCCACCGCTCACCAGCATTCGCAGCGCTTCCTCAACCGTCAACGGCAGGTCGATCACGTTGGCGCGCGGCACCACCAGCACGTACCCACTGAACGCCGTCGGGCTCGACGGAACAAACACCGTAACCATTTCCTGCTGCATTCGATCCGACAACGGCCGCAGCCCGTTACCTGTTATCAACCCGATCGACCAGATGCCATCTTCATGCGGTCGCACCGCCACCACGCGGCTGCCCTCAAACTGGTTCGATCGCTCGGCGAGCAAAAAATCGGTGATCTGCTTCACGGCCGGGTAGATCGCGCGGATGAACGGCAAGCGCATCACCGCGTCCTCGCTCAGACGGTACGCCGTTCGACCGATGAAGTTACCGATCAGCACGCCCAGCAGGTAGACGAGCACCGTCGCCACCAGCACGCCGATCAACTTCGTGCCGAACGCCCACTGCCCGTAACGGTCGGGCCATGCCCAGGCCATGTCCGAATCGAACTGCGGCGACCATCGGTCAGCGTGACCCGTCGCCAGCCAAACCCGCTGCACCGCGAGGATGACGTACCGCCCCATCGATTCCCAGAGGAAGTTCCACGCCCACGTGACGAGCCAGAGCGTGATCAGCGTCGGCAGGACCGCCGACAGCCCGCGCACGAAGAATCGGCGAAAATCGGGTCCGAACCCGTCGCGCGATTGATCGCGGGCAGCATGGGCTTTTTCGGGTGCGTCATTCACAGTAAATCGATGTGCGCAGCGACCGTACCGGGAGCATCGGGACCGCAGGTTCAGGCGGGCCAACTTATCTGTGATACACGAGCCGTGCGGGAAGATCAAACGCGACACACGCTGACGTTGCACCGCGTTTTCACACCAAGCCCCGCGCCGCCAGTGCGGCCAGCAGGGCACCGGTGAGCGGCGCGACGACGGGAATCCAGGCGTAGCCCCAATCGCTGTCGCGCTTTCCCCTTATCGGTAGCAGCGCGTGGGCGATGCGTGGGCCGAGGTCGCGGGCGGGGTTGATCGCGTAGCCGGTGGTGCCGCCGAGCGACATACCGATCGCGAAGACGAGCAGCCCGACCGGCAGCGCCCCCAGCGCCCCGAAGCCGTTGGCGATCTCCTGCCCCTCGGTGCCGGCGCCCGGCAACGCGAACGTCGGAGCGACCATCAGGAAGATCGGGAAGACCAGCAGGAAAGTCCCCACCACCTCGCAGAAGAACGCGCGCGGCAGGTTGCGGATGGCGGGCGCCGTGCTGAAGCAGCCGAACTTCGTGTTGGCGTCGTCGGTCGCTTCGAAGTGGTCGCCGTAGTAGAGGAAGACGAGCACGGCCCCGACGAACGCGCCGAGCAACTGGGCGACGATGTAGGTCGGCGCGTCGCCCCACGTAAACCCACCTTGGTTGTTGAATGCCATGGCGACCGTGACGGCCGGGTTGAGGTGCGCGCCGCTGAACTTCGCGACGCACATCACCGCTACGAAGACCGCCATGCCCCAGCCAAGCGTGATGACGATCCATCCTGCACCGCCCCCGAGCGTCCGCCGCAATGCGACGTTGGCGACGACGCCGTTGCCCAGCAGGATGAGGATGGCGGTTCCGACAAACTCGGCGATGAAGTGTTGGAGATTCATGGAAAGCTCGTTTGGCGGTTCATCGTTCGCAAGCCGAATTCGGCCCACTCCCTAGCCCTCGTCCGCAAGCATGCGGAAGGGAAGATCTGAACCACAGCACAATCGACGCCCTTCCGGCGAACCATGTCATCCCGAACGGAGCTGAAAGGCTGTCGGACAAAACCCCAGCGTTGATCAGGGACGTGTCATCCCGATGGGAGCCTCAGGCGACCTTAGGGATCTCCCAAGGCCGATAACCGTCCGTCGATCGAGATCCCTCAGGTCGCCAAGGCTCCCATCGGGATGACAAACGTGACTACTACGTCATTTGGCTCGGCTCATTCCAAACCACGCACGCGGATACTCGAATGTTCTTCCCAATCCCGCGAGCGCCCGAGCGCCTCGGTCCACCGCTCGCGCCGATGGGCGGCCTCGTCGGCGGTGTATTTCGGTTCGAACGTGCGCTCGATCGCCCAGTTGGCCTTCACGTCGTTCTGATCCTTCCAATACCCCACGGCCAAGCCGGCCAGATACGCGGCGCCGAGGGCGGTGGTCTCCGTGACTTTCGGGCGGACGACGGGCGCCTGCAGCAGGTCGGCTTGAAACTGCAGCAGCAGGTTGTTGGCCGCGGCGCCACCGTCGGCGCGCAGTTCCTTGATCTGGATGCCGCTGTCCTGCTGCATCACCTGCACGATGTCGGCGACCTGGAACGCGATACTCTCGAGCCCCGCCCGCGCGAAGTGGGCCGCCGTGGTGCCGCGGGTGATGCCGGTGATGGTGCCGCGGGCGTACTGGTCCCAGTGCGGCGCGCCGAGGCCCGCAAACGCCGGCACGATATAGACGCCGCCCGCATCGGGCACGCTGGCGGCGAGCGATTCGATCTCCGGCGCGCTCTTCACGATACCCAGCCCGTCGCGCAGCCACTGCACGACCGCCCCGCCGATGAAAACGCTGCCCTCCAGCGCATATTCGAGCTTACCCCCCTGCTGCCACGCGATCGTCGTCAGCAACTTGTGCTGCGACGCGATCGCCTCGGTGCCGATGTTCATCAGCAGAAAACAGCCGGTGCCGTAGGTGTTCTTGACCAGCCCGCGCGTAAAGCAGGTCTGACCGAACAGCGCCGCCTGCTGGTCGCCACCGATGCCCGCGATCTTGATCGGCCCGCCGAACAGGTCGGCGTTCGATTCGGCGTACACCTCGCTGCTCGGCACCACGTGCGGCAACATGCTGGCGGGGATCTGCAACAGCGCCAGCAGTTCGTCATCCCAGCTGGCGTCGCGGATGTTGTAAAGCATCGTACGGCACGCGTTGGTGACATCGGAGATGTGGATCTGCCCGCCGGTGAGGTTCCAGAGCAACCACGAGTCGATCGTGCCGAACGCCAGTTCCCCTTTATCGGCTTTCGCGCGAGCGCCGGGCACGTTGTCGAGCAGCCAGCGCACCTTGCTACCGGAGAAGTAGGCATCGATCACGAGCCCGGTCTTCTGCTGCACCATCTCGGTATGGCCGTCGCGCTTCAGCCCATCGCAGAACTCGGCCGTGCGGCGGTCCTGCCAGACGATGGCGTTGTGGATCGGTCGACCCGTCGCGCGGTCCCAGACGACGGCGGTCTCGCGCTGGTTGGTGATGCCGATCGCCGCGATGTCGGCCGCGGTTACGCCCTGCTCCTTCATCACCTGCCGCGCGACGGCCAACTGCGCGTCCCAGATTTCCGTCGCGTCATGTTCGACCCAACCCGGCTTGGGAAAGATCTGGCGGAACTCCTGTTGCGCCATGCCGTGAATGTTGCCGTCGCGATTGAAGAGAATCGCGCGCGAACTGGTAGTGCCTTGGTCGAGGGCGAGGATGAACGACATGGGACGGCCTCCGGTTGATGGGACACATCATGGCGCTCTGGTCCCCTCTCCCGGTACGCCGGGGGAGGGTTGGGGTGGGGGTGATTCGTTCTTTCGAAAATCGCCAGCAGTTTGAAATCACCCTCACCCAGCCTCTCCCGGCGTACCGGGAGAGGGGCCGGAGACCGCCGGCATCAAGTACACCTGCGCCATCTGCGTAAACTCGGCCACCTGCGACTGCTGCCACTCGGCGTCCTGTCCCAACTCAGCGGCCATGATCTGCGCAACCCGCGGGGCCATGGCGATGGCGGCCTTGGCATTCAACAGCAGGGCGCGCGTCCGGCGGGCGAGCACATCGTCGACCGTGCGTGCCATTTCGTGACGAACTGCCCAAAGAACCTGCCCGCCGAACACCGGCAAGGCCTCGTGCAGGCGGTCGGCCAGTTCGGGCCGTTCGTTCATCAGTCGCTGGATGTGCGGCGCGTCGGCACCGTGGTACTTCAGGTCGCCGAACTGCTCGGCGTGCTGGTGGTAGCCGTGGATGTTCAGCGACTTCGTCACGCAATCGCGCTCGTCCAGCTTGCCCAGCGTGGCGGCGTGGTCGACGCAGTCCTCGGCCATCTTGCGGTAGGTCGTCCACTTGCCACCGGCGATCGTCAGCAGGCCGCTCTTGGAAACGTGGATCGTATGGTCCCGCGACAGCGCCGCGGTGCTGGCGGCGTCGGATGCCTTCACCAGTGGGCGAATGCCCGTGAATACGCTCAACACGTCATCGCGCGTCGGGTCCTTCGCCAGGTAGCGGGCCGACGTCTCCAGGATGAACTGAATCTCGTGCTCCATCGCGACCGGTTCGAGGCTGATCTCGGTGATCGGCGTGTCGGTCGTGCCGAGCAGCGCGTGGTCGTGCCACGGGATGGCGAACATCACGCGCCCGTCGCTCGTGCGCGGCACCATGATCGCGTGGTCGCCGGGCAGGAACGACCGGTCGAGCACGAGGTGCACGCCCTGGCTGGCGGCGATCATCGATGTGGCTTCCGGATCGTCGATGCGCCGCACGGCGTCGCTGAAGGCGCCGGTGGCGTTGATGACGGCGCTGGCGCCGATCGTGTGGGCCTGGCCGGTCTCGAGATCGGTGACGGTCACGCCGTCGACGAACCCGTCTCCATCGTGCCGCATGCCGGTGACGCGCGCGTAGTTCAGCAGCGCTGCCCCCTGCGCCTCGGCGGTTCGGGCCAAGTCGATCAGCAAGCGACTGTCGTCGAATTGACCGTCGTAGTAAACCACCCCACCGCGCAGGCCGTCGGGCTCGAGGGTGGGAATGCGTTCGATGACCTCGTCCTTCGATAGCAGCTTCGATCGGCCGAACCCGTAGCGGAACGCGAGCATGTCGTAGACCTTCATGCCGATGCCGTAGAACGGCGCTTCCCACCAGGCATAGTTAGGGACGACGAAGGCTAAGTCGTGGACGAGGTGCGGCGCGTTCTGGCGCAAAATGCCGCGTTCCTTCAGGGCTTCCATCACCAGCGAGACGTTGCCCTGCTGCAGGTATCGCACCCCGCCGTGTACGAGTTTGGTGGATCGGCTGGAGGTGCCTTTGCCGAAGTCGCTTTGTTCGATCAGGCAGCACGAGTACCCGCGTGACGCCGCGTCGACCGCGATGCCCACCCCGGTGGCGCCCCCACCGATGACGACCATGTCCCACGGACCGGGGCGCGATGTGATGCGACGCAGCGATGCCGAACGATCCATGGTGCCTCCGCGACTTTGTTAGCGTAGCCAAACTACAACAGGCGCGGGAACCGCAATTCTAGATAAATTTCAATTGGAGATGGGTCCATGTCTGGGCAGGCCTCCCGTGCGTGTCTTCTCTGGCCACTCGGCAACCAAAGGCACACACAGAAGCCTGCCCCTACGCGGCGATTCGCGGCATTCCACCTTACATGTAGAAAATAGAACAAAAAGTCCGATAATACCCCAAGCGGCAAGGAGGCCGCGCCCGTTGCAAGACGTACTGGACCAATCCGAAGTCGATGCGCTGCTGGCGGCCGTGGATAGCGGTTCCATGCAGCAGGAGGCGACGCCGTCGTACGCGCCGCAGAGCGGTGACGTTCGCGTCTACGACTTCAAGCGCCCCGAGCGCGTCAGCAAAGACCAGATGCGCGCGTTGGAAGGCCTGCACGAGGGCTTCGGGCGAAACTTTGGCGCGGCGCTGTCGGGCTACCTGCGCACGATCATCGAAGTGTCGGTCGCGCAGATCGAACAGCTGACCTACTCGGAATTCATCCACTCGCTGCCCAACCCCACCTGCTTCAACCTGCTGAAGAGCGAACAGCTCGACGGCCAGCTTTGTCTGGAAATCAGCCCGCTGATCATCTACCCGGTGATCGACCGCCTGCTGGGTGGCAGCAACGCCGACCTGTTCATCCCCCAACGGCCACTGACCCAGATCGAGCAACGGCTGGTGCAGCGCATCACCGATCGCGCGACGCATCACCTGTCGGAAGCCTGGAGCAACCTGACGCCGGTCAGCTTCAAGGTGGAGGACTTCGAGAGCAACCCACAGCTCGTGCAGATCGTGCCGCCGAACGAAACGGTGGTCGTGGTCGGGTTCGAGATGAAGATGGGCAACCGCTCGGGCACGATGAGCCTGTGCATCCCCTACAATGTCATCGAGCCCATCATGGGCGTGCTGGCGGCCCAGAACTGGTTCAGCTACCAGCGCAAGGGCGGGCAGGAAGATCACCTGCGCAAGCTGACGAAGAACGTCCACAACGCGCCGGTCGAGATGCGCGCGTTTTTGGCTCAAACGACGATCCGCATGAGCGAGCTGATGTCGCTGCAGGTGGGCGACGTCATCACGACGGATAAGAACCAGTCGCGCGACGTGCTGGTGACGGTCGAGGGCCGGAACAAGTTCCTGGGGCAGCTCGGGCAGTTGCGGGGCAGCAAGTCGATCCGCATCAGCCGGGTGGTCGAAGGGGCGATTGAGCCGAGCAAGAGCGACGGCCGCCCGGGAGAACTCCCATGACCCGCGGCGCCCTCACGACGGCCGCCGAGCCCACCACCGATCGCCCCACCGCCAGCCGCCGCCAACCGCGGAACTACCTGGAGCGGTCGGAACTGCCGTTGACCAGCCTGCTGTTTCTGTTGCCCCTGATCGTGTTGTACGAGGTAGGCACCGAGTTGTACTTGTCCGACCCGGACAGCGGCACGCAGCACATCATCGCGTTCAGCCTGATGCAGCAGTTTTTTACCATGTTCGGCGCAACTGGTCGGCACCTGCCGGCGTTGGCGGTGGTGGTGCTGCTGCTGTCGTGGCACATCGCGCGGAACGACTCGTGGACGCTTTATCCGAAGACCTGTATCGCGATGGCGGTCGAAAGCGCGGCGATGGCGATTCCACTGGTGGTCATCGGGTACACGATGATGCACTACCTGACGTCGCTGCACTTGATGAACACGCCTTCGACGACCGGGTTGCTCATTCTGTCGCTGGGGGCCGGCATCTATGAAGAGCTTGTTTTTCGGCTTATTGCTTTTACCGCTTTGAGTTTCCTGCTGCGCGATTTAATTCAACTAGGTAAGGTATCGTCGGCGGTTCTAATGGTAGCGGGCTCTGCCCTGCTCTTTTCCCTATACCATTACTTGGGGTCGGAAAAATTTGAGTTACCAAGTTTTGCGTTTCGCACGGTCGCGGGCTTGTATTTCGGGGCGCTGTTCCTGACGCGTGGCTTCGGGATAACCGCCGGGGCGCACGCCGCTTATGACATCTTTGTCACCTTGCGAGCGGACATCGCTCAACACATCAGCTGATTATTTTCTTCGTTTTTTCTTATAGGTTCCTATAATCCCCCGTGTCATTGGCTCGCATTGGGTGGGCCCTGATCAGACCGGTTTCGCCCGGCGTGGTTCGCGAGGGATCGCTTACTGCTCCGAGTGCGTCACTTCGTCTGATCTACGATTCCGGGGCGACGATTTCATACGCGTTCCGGGCATATCCGTCGGTATAACGAACCCGACCTTTATTGAAGAGGATGTACCTCTTCTAGAAAGAGCATGGACGCAGATGAGCAACCGAACTAAGCAGCGCCGCTCGGGCGGCCTGACGCTACTCCTGTACCAGCGCACCCTGCATCCGGAGCTGTTCAAGATCCAGAGCAGCGAGCAGATCAGCCGCCGGGCCTACGAGGCCGACGTGTGGCTGGTCGAGGGTGGTCACGTCATCACCTTCACCGCCGGCAAGAACACGCTGACGGAGGTCATCGTCACCAAGCATGAGCCGCTGACGGACCGCGGCCTGTTGCAGACGATTCCCTGCCGTGGCGAGAAGTACCACGAGATGACCGTGGGTGGCAACATCAAGTACATGATCAGCACGCAGGAAGAGCAGCTGACGCAGACCTTGTACGACGCCACCAAGCACGAGATCAGCTCCTACGCCGCCAAGCGTGAACTGATGACCGCCGACATGCCCTCCACCGGCGACATGGGCGCCAGCCTGCACGTCCTGGACATCGAACGCCGCAGCCACGAGCTGCTGGTTCAGTCCTTCCATCTGTTCGACGAGAACCAGATGGTCATCAAGACGCAGGCGATCATCGAAGTGTCGAAGGGCTAAAGCCTTTTCGATGCACGCTCAGCAAAACGCAGCCGGGCCCGGGAGTTATCTCCCGGGCCCGGTTTGTTTTCTGGGAACGTCCGATCCTACTGTGACACCCCCTCAGCCTGACCTCGGTCGTCCTAGGAGAGGGTTCAGCAAGGAGTTCGGGACTGGCACTGACGTGACTTGGGCCTCTGGGCCAAGCCGCCCGTGCCGTCACATCCTGCACGGGCCAGAGGCCCGTATTACGGCAACAAGGCCGCGCGATACTGGTAGCCGTTGCTCCGACCGTGGCATGGGCGTCTCGCCCATGCGTGTGGATTGGAATGGAAACTTGAATTTGTGGGCTGCCGCGCTGACCAAGCCGCTGAAACGAATTTCGTCCTCCACCATCACGACGTGCATGGGCGAGACGCCCATGCCACGGGAGGATCGCCCCCCAAATCTAACGAGTCCATGCGCGACTAGGTCACGACCGTTTCCCCATCGGTCCCCGGCTCGACCGGTTGGTCCACCAGATTCGTGATCTGCTCGAAGATCGCATCCGTCGGCTCGCGCTCATAGACGAAATCGTCCAACCGGGCCCGGCCGATCCGACCGTCGGCGGTCGCGTACTCGACGTACGCGATCCCCTTGCGGTCCCAGATCTTACGATCAACCGCACTAATCGAGCCCACATCGATCGGTGGATGCCCCGGCACGCTCAGCGTCCTGCCGTCGAACCGGTACTGGCCACGTGAATTGTGGAACATCCAGATGAGCAGCGCGATGCCCGCGGGGGGCAGCGTGAACGCCAGGATCTTCTGGATCATGATCTCGGTGTTGTTGCGCTTCGTCAGACCATCCCGCTGTTTTAGCAGGTCCTTCAGTGCCGGGTCGTTCGGCGTGTTGTTCTGCTTCTGGGTGATCTCGGCATCCACGCGGTCGTACTCGACGTTCATGCGTGGCCAGGCGATGAACCCGTCATACGCGAACCAGCACCCCATCAGCACCGCCGCCAATGCCATGAGGTATCGGACGTTGCGATAATAACGCCCCGGCTTGGCGACGATGGGTTGGTCGGGGGTGGCCGGTGGATAATCGGTTGCCATAGTTAAGATGTCGGCGTTTCGGCCAGACGTGTCAAGACTTGCTGGATCGCATCTCGCGCTGCTTGTGCCCGCTTGCGCCCCTCGGCCAGTTCCGCCGGGCTAAGTGCAGGCCATTCTTTTTCGAGCGACGCGACGTGTCGCTCCAGCGACTCGTGGGTGCGTGCCGCGCCCTTCCGTGCCAGTTCGAGGTCGCTGATTTCCTTATCGTCGCGCCCGGTCATTCGATTGCAGTCTACCTCCCTGCCCCGGTCCCGAATAGCCGCTTGCGGCTTGGCTTCCCAATCCCTCTAATACCCCCAACCGAAGGACCGCACCTAGACACCTTATGGCCGACTGGACCTACTACTTCATCCTCCTCGCCTTCCTGGCCGCGGGCCTTTGGATCAACATTCTGACCCTGCCGGGCCTGTGGCTGATGGTGCTCGCGACGGCGATCTATGCCTGGGTGACAAATGGCATCTACATCGGCTGGCCGGGCCTGATCGCGTTGACGATCCTCGCGGGGCTGGCGGAGATCGTTGAGTTCGTCGCCGGTGGTGCCGGTGCCGCCAAGGCCGGGGGCAGCAAGAGGGCGTTCGTCGGCGCACTCGTCGGCGGCATCCTGGGGGCAATCTTCTTCTCGATCCCCCTGCCGATCATCGGCACGATCATCGGCATCGTGCTGGGCACGTTCCTTGGCGCCGTCGCCGTCGAAGTGCTGGTGAAGAAGGACACCGGCATCGCCTTGCGCGTCGGCTATGGCGCCGCGATCGGTCGATTGATCGGCATCATCACGAAGGTGACCTTTGGCCTCGTGATGTTCGTCGTCGGTGCCGTCGTCGCGTGGCCAAACGATCTAGCCCCAATCACCGCCATCCCACCCGCCCCGCCCCCACCGGCGACCGTACCTGCGACGTTGCCAGCCACTCTGCCCGCCGCGCAGTTGTGAGACGCGCCGAGTTGCTTTGATCCGCGAACGCATCGCGCCAAGAGCGCCAAGAATCCAAGCACGCCAAGAAGATCAATGAAGCGAAGGCAACTCGCTGCGGCTATCCGTATTCGCCCCGATCTCTGTCTTCACTTGGCGCTCTTGGCGTCTTGGCGTAATTGGCGCAATACCGGCCCACCCAACCATGCACCCACCCCGAACATCGGGTAAACTCGTCCACCCATGGCCGTTCGTTTCGTTACAGGTCGCTCGGGCACCGGCAAGACCGCCCACTGCGTGCGCGCCATCGTCGAGGCCGCCACCGCCGACCCTCTGGGCCCACCGATCTTCTGGATCCTGCCGCGCCAGGCGACGTTCAGCGCCGAGCGACTGCTGGCGACCGAGACCACCCTGCCCGCGGTCTGCCGGGTGCGCGTCGAAAGCTTCGATGGCTTGGCGAGAGCAATCCTGAACGACTGCGGTGGCGCCGCGATCCCGCAGATCACCGCGACGGGCCGGCGGATCATCCTAAGTCACCTGTTGCGCAAGCTTCAACCGCAGTTGAAGTTCTTCGCGGCCGTCGCGCATCATCCGGGCCTGGCGACGACGCTCGACGCGACCTTCGCCGAGTTCGAGCGCAGCGGCAACGCGCCGCAGCAGGTGATCGAAACGCTGGAAGCCCAGGCCGACGCCGTCGAGACCGACGACACGCTGCGCCCGAAGCTGGCCGATCTGCACCTGCTGTACGAGGCGTACACGACGTTTCTGGGTCAGGACCGGTTGGACCCGCACCGCCGCAATGAGCAGGTGGTGGCGTGCATGAAGACGTCGAAGCTGCTGAGCGGCTCGATTGTCTTCATCGACGGCTTCTTCGACTACACGGAGTCCGAGCGCCGCACGATCGCCGGGCTGGCCGCGACGTGCCGATCGATCGACATTACCGTGCTGGCCGACCCCGGCGCGACGGTTTTCAAGAGCCCTGATCTGCTGCCGTCGGAACAAAGCCTGTTCTACAAGACGGAGGACGCGTACCGCCGACTGTTCATCGCGCTACGAAAGAACGGCGCGAAGATCGACAAGCCGATCATGTTGCGCGAAGTGCATCGGTTTAGCGCACCGGCACTGACGGCGATCGAAGCAGCCACCTTTACGGGCGACGTTGCGAAGGCGCCCGACGACGCGGGCGTCGCCACTACGGTCACGTTCACCAACGCCGACGACCGCCCCGCGGAGGTCGATGCCGCCGCGCGGCACGTGTTGTCGCTGTTGCGCCAGGGGCACCGCATGCGCGACATCGCGGTGCTGGTGCGTAACCTCGACAGCTATCAAGACCTGATCGACGCCAGCTTCCGCGAGCACGGCATCGCGTTCTTCCTCGACCGCCGGCGCGTGGCGGCCCATCATCCACTGTTGCGACTGGTACGCTCGGCGCTCGAACTGGCGACCGACGACTGGCCCCGGCCGGCGATCTTCTCGCTCGTGAAGACCGGGCTGGCGGGCCTGTCGCTGGCCGAGGCGGACGCGCTGGAGAACTACGTCCACGACCACCGCATTCGTGCCTCCGACTGGACCGCCAAAGACCCCTGGCGCTTTCGTCGATCGCTGACGCGGGGAGACGATGACGACGCCCTCTGGGCCGCCACCGAACGCGCCGCGCAGGCCGACGCATTGCGCCGTCGCGTGGTCGACGCCGTGCTGCCGTTCATCGCCGCGATGAACACCGGCGCCAGCCGCCCCGCTCCCGAGCTGGCGCTGGAACTGCATGCCCTGCTGACGCGTTTCGACGTCGCCAAGACGCTATCGACGTGGATCAACGAGGCCGCCGCACGGCAAGCGGTCGAGCAGGCCGCCGAGCACCAGCAGGTTTGGGCGGAGTTCGTGGGGCTGTTGGATGAACTGGTCGACCTGCTGGGCGATCAACCGGTCTCCGCGGCCGAGTTCTTCGACCTGATGGCGACCAGCCTCGACGCCTTCGACCTCGCGCTCGCCCCGCCTACGCTCGACGGCGTGCTGATCGGCCAGGTCGACCGCACGCGCCTGCCCGAGGTGCGGACGACGCTCGTGCTGGGCCTAACCGACGGCGAGTTCCCGCGCACGCCGCGCGAGGACTCGATCCTCGACGATCGCGACCGCAAGCTGCTGCGCCAGGGCAACGTGGAACTGAAAGGGGACGGCCAGCGCCAACTGCTCGACGAGCGGCTGCTCGCCTACAGCGCCTTCACCAGTCCGTCGCAGTCACTCTACCTGTCGCGCGTGGCCTGCGACGCCGCCGGTAAGGAGATCGCGCCGTCGCCGTACTGGTCGCGGTTGCAGCAGGTGTTCCCCGATGCGCCAGTGGAACACGTCGGCTCGTCCGACAGCGACGACCCGCGCCACATCGCCACGCCGCGGCAGCTGATCGTATCGCTGATGCGATGGGCCCGCGCGACGGACAATGCGACAGACGAAGCAGACACGGCCAAGCGTGCATCGTTGGCGGCGCTCTATCAGTGGCTGGCGTCGCATCCGCCGGACGACTCGCCGGTCGCCCACATGCGTTACCGCGCGTGGGGCGCACTGGGCTATCGCAACGCGACCACGCTGGACCCGCAGATTGCCGCGCAGTTGTTCCCCAGCCCGATCGTCGCCAGCGTGAACCGCTTGGAAACCTTCGCGGCCTGCCCATTCAAGCATTTCGTGCAGTACGGCCTGGGCCTGCGCGCCCGGCCGGAGGATTCGTTCTCGTCGATCGACCTCTCCCGCGTCTACCACGACGTGCTCGAACGATTCGTACGGCAAATGATTCGCGCCAACCAGCAATGGCGCGATTTGACGCAGGACTGGACGGACGGCCGCATCGGCGCCGCCGCCCGTGAGATCGGGTTGGAACTGCAGAAGGATTTGGCGATCGAGCCCGGCCGGTCGAAGTACCTGTTGTCGCGCATCGAGCGCACGGTTCGGCAGATCGTCGGCCGGCAGCGCACGCTGTCGTCGCGGGCGAAGCTATCGCACGGGTACGTGTCGGTGGCGTTCGGCACGCCCGATGCGCCGATCGGCCCACTGCAACTGTCGACCCCCGCCGGCCGACAGCTTCACGTGCGCGGGCGCATCGACCGAATCGATCTGCTCGGCGACGCCTCGCGCGCCGCCGTGTTCGACTACAAGCTGACCGGTGACCGCATCTCGCCGGCCGGCGTGTACAACGGGTTGTCGCTGCAACTGCTGACGTATCTGCTGGTCCTTCAGGCGAACGGTCACGAGCTGGCCGGCACGCCGATCACCCCCGCGGCCGGCTTTTATCTCACGCTCCTGCGCGGGCTGAAAAGCGTCGCCCATCCCGACGAGGCCCCCGACCCTACCGATGAGAAGTTCAACCTTGATCCGAAGCCGCGCGGCCTGTTCGACGCCGATCACGTGCATCTGCTCGATGAGCACCTGGCCGCGGGCTGGTCGGACGCGTGGTCGATGTACGTGACGAAGGACGGCAAGTTCGGCCAGCGCGAGACGACCGACGTCTGCGACGCCGACGAATTTCTGGGCGTGCTGGACTACGTGCGCGGCAAGCTCGCCAGCATCGCCGACGGCATGGCGGCCGGTGAGATCGGCGTGCGGCCTTACTGGCTGGCGAAGAAGACGCCGTGCGCCCAATGCGGCTTCAAGGCGGTCTGCCGGTTCGACGTGACGCTCAACGGCTACAACATCCTGCACGGCATCGGCCGAGATGAACTGCTGACGAAGGTAAAGGGGACGAAGTGACGATCGCCGCAACGCCCACATCCTCCGCTTCAACGCGCACTTGGACGCCCGAGCAACAGCGCGCGATCGACACGACCGGCCACAGCCTGCTGGTGAGCGCCGCGGCCGGCTCGGGCAAGACCGCGGTGCTGACCGAGCGGTGCGCCTACCTCGTGTGCGATGCGCCCGAACCGTGCAACGTGGACGAGTTGCTTGTCGTCACCTTCACCGAGGCGGCGGCGGGTGAGATGCGCACGCGCATCCGCACGGCACTGGCGGCCCGGGCCGCGAAGGACACGACCGACGAGCGCGTGGCGCATCAACTGGCGAGCGTGGAGCGGGCGACGATCGGCACGCTGCACGCGTTCTGCGGTCGCCTGCTCCGCCAGCACTTCCACGCCGCCGGGCTCGACCCGGACTTCGCCATCCTCGACGGTGACGCCGCCGGGCTATTGAAGCGCGAGACCGCCCGCAAGCTGATCGCCGCCCGATTTGCGGCCAATCCGTCGGCGGGCTTTAACGCGTTGCTGGACGGTTACCTGAACGGTGACGACGGCGCCCTAGCGTCGGCGGTGCTGTCGATCTACGAGACGCTGACCGCGCTGCCCGACCCGCAAGCTTGGCTCGCGGAGAGCCGCCAGCGCCTGGCCGATGCCGCTGACTTCACGCGGCTCGTCGACTGCGCGTTCGGCCGGGCGTTCGCCGACGACGTGACCGGTGCGGTTGC
Organism: Tepidisphaeraceae bacterium; assembly: GCA_035998445.1. Lineage (NCBI taxonomy): Bacteria > Pseudomonadati > Planctomycetota > Phycisphaerae > Tepidisphaerales > Tepidisphaeraceae > Tepidisphaeraceae bacterium. The sequence continues at coordinate 89,215 of DASYHQ010000050.1, forward strand.
CTCGCTGGAAGCGCGCATCGCCACGGCACAGCAAATCGTGGCGCGGGCGGGCGATTTCCCGGCCTATTCCAACGCATTGGTGGAGGCGGCGCAGGCCGCACGCAACTGGCGCGCAACGCTGGCGACGGAAGGGATCGATGCGCTGTCGGAGGAGGCCGACTTCCAGCCGACGAAGCTGCCAAGCGTCAGCAACGCGTTGCCCGGCAAGGCAATCGCCAAGGGGGCTGTGGACGACGTGCGCAGCGAGATGAAGGAAGGCACGCTGCGCTGCTCGCTTCGCTTCACCGAATCGCAGTGGCGCGACGGCATGGCCGCCACGCTGGCGCCCGCGCGCGAGCTGCTGGCGCTGGTGGAGGACTTCACCGACGCCTACGGCGCCGCCAAGTCGCGGTTACGGTCGCTGGACTTCTCCGACCTTGAACGGCGGGCGCTCGAGCTGCTGCGCGAGGCGGGCGACAACGGTCGGCCAAGCATCGTGGCGCGCGGTTGCCATCGGCGGTATCGGCACGTGCTGGTGGACGAGTATCAGGACATCAACGAACTTCAGGAAGCGATCCTGCGGCTCGTCAGCCGCGAGTGCTACGGGGCCGCTAAGGGCAACCTGTTTTGCGTGGGCGACGTGAAGCAAAGCATCTACCGCTTCCGCGCCGCGGAGCCCGATTTGTTCCTGAAGCGTTACAACCGCTTCAAGGACGAGCAGAGCAGTGGTGGCGAGGTGATCGACCTCAACGCCAACTTCCGCAGTCGTGCCCCACTGCTCGACGCGATTAACGCGGTGTTCGACCGGCTGATGACGCTCGACGCGTCGGGCATTGATTACATCGATGGCCATCAGTTGCGCGCCGGCGCCACGTTTCCCGAAGAAGTCGGATTTCACGGCGCGCCGATCGAACTTCACCTGGTGCCTGCGAAGTCGCAAGCGGCCGAGGGCGAGGAAACCGACACCGCCGAGCCGGAACGGGCCGAGCGAGAAGCGATGTTCATCGCGGCCCGCATCAAGAAACTGATGGGCGACGACGGCGCAACCCGCGCGCGCGTCGCAGATAAGGACCGCTTGCGCGACGTGCGCTTCGGCGACATTGCGATCCTGCTGCGCACGCGCAAGTTCAAGATCGAGCAGTACGCCGACGTGCTGCGCAAGAGCGGCATCCCCGTGCTGGCCGAGGGGGGTTCCGGGTTCTTCAGCGCGATGGAGACGCTCGACATGCTGTCGCTGCTGCGGCTATTGGACAACCTGCAGCAGGACCTGCCGTTGGCCGCGGTGCTGCGCAGCCCATTGGCGGGGCTGGCGAATGCGGAAGACAGCTTGGCGCGCATCCGGCTGGCGTACCCAATCGAGACGGTCGCGTTCCACGACGCCGTGCAGCGCTACGCCGTCGAGCACGACGACGAGCTGGCCGCCCATCTGCGGCACGTTTTGAATCAACTGAACGCGTGGCGAGAGCTGGCGCAGCGCCGGCCGCTGGCGGAGGTGCTGGCGACGGTCTACGAGCAGTCGGGCTACCTCGCGTTCGTGTGCGGGTTGGACGACGGCCCACAGCGCAAGGCGAATTTGCTGGAACTGCACCGCCGGGCGACGCAGTTCGGCCAGTTGGGCGCCGCGGGCGGTGGGCTGTCGCGCTTCCTCGCATTCCTGGAGGAACTGTCCGACGAGTTCGACGCCGGCCAAGCCAACGTCGCGTCGGCAGCGGTGGACGCGGTGCGCATCGTCACGGTGCACAAGAGCAAGGGGCTGGAGTTCCCGATCGTCTTCGTCGCCGATCTCGGCAAGGCGTTCAACCTGTCGGACGCGCGCGGCCCGATCTTGTACGACAAGGACGAAGGCCTCGGCCTGCAGGTGGTGGATGAACCGCGGCTGGTGCGTTACCCGTCGCTGGCGACGACGGTCATTCGTCCACGGCTGACGAAGAAGATGCTCGCCGAGGAACTGCGCGTGCTCTACGTCGCGCTCACGCGCGCCAAGGAACATCTGATCCTCGTCGGCACGCCCAAGGCCGACCAGTACGAACGCTGGCGATCGCGGTGGGCGGGCCATGATGGGCCACTGGCGACGGAGGACATTCTGGGGGCCGCCACGCCGTTGGCGTGGCTGGTGCCGGTTGCAGTGGCCACGCATGGCGCAGTGATAGAGGTAACCGACCATACCGATCCCGAGGCTGCGCCCGAGCCGGCGCCGGCCGACGATGCGTTCATGCGCGTTGCGCCGTTCGCGGCATTAAAGCCGCTCGACCCACCGCCACCGGCCGACGTCGTCGCGACCGACGTCATCGCGCGGCTGTCGTATTCTTACCCGCACGCCCGCTACACCATCGCGGCGGCGGCACAGTCGGTGACGGCGCGGGCGCACGCGCCGGTAGCGGATGCGCCATCGGCCAATCACGGCGCCACCGCCACCCTCGCGCTGCCACAACCGCGGTTCGCCAGCGAGGCCACCGGTCCGAACGCCGCCGACATCGGCACCGCCACGCACGTGGTGCTGGAGAACTACGACTTCACACGCGATGGCCCGCCGGTGCGGGCGCAGGTGGAGTCGCTCGTGTCGCGGAAGATGATGTCGCCGCAGATGGCGAAGTGCGTGGATGTCGAATCGATCGAGTGGCTGCTGGCGGGCGAGGTCGGCCAGTTGCTGGGCGATCCCACCGTCTCGCTTCACCGCGAGCTGCCGATCTACTTCGCGGCGAACGTGGATGTGAGCGACGCCGCCCCGACCGACCCGCGCGACCGCGTGATGGTGCGCGGCCGGGTCGATCTGCTCGTGCGCACGCCGGACGGTGACGTCATCGTCGACTACAAGACCGACCGCGTCACCGGCCAGCGATTGGCCGATCGCATCGAGGCCTACCGCCTGCAGATGGCGGCATACGCCGAGGCCCTACAGCGCGTCACCGGGCGCAAGCCGGCGGTCTGGCTCGTGTTCCTGTCGCAGCGAAAGGTCGTGAAGCTATGAACGAGCGCCCGCACGACGACATTCGACTGATCGCGATCGATCTTGATGGCACGCTGCTGAGCGATTCGAAGACCGTCGCGCAGCAGACGATCGCGTCGGTCGCCAGTGCAGTTGAGCAAGGGGTAAAGGTGGTGATCGCCTCGGCACGCCCGCCCCGAAGTGTGCGGGCGATTTATCAGCAGTTGAAGCTGGATACGTGGCAGATCAACTACAACGGCGCGATGATCTGGGACGAACCGGCCAGGTCGGTGGTCGGCCATACACCGCTCGACTGCGACCTCGTGTTGCGCATCATCTCGGCCGCCCGTGCGATGCACCCGGAGGTACTGATGACCTGCGAGATCACCGATCGCTGGCACACCGATCGCGACGATCAAACGTATACCACGGAGACCGGGCGGCTGTTTCCACCCGACGTGGTGGCGCCGCTGGAGTCGTTCTGCAATCAGCCGATTTCCAAGCTGTTGCTGCTGGCGCATCCACGGCAGATCGCCGCGTTGTTTGGAATGCTGACCGAGCGGTTCGGCGATCAGATCGCGATGGTCAGCACGGACGCGGACCTGATCCAGATCGTCCACCCCACCGCCAGCAAGGGGGCCGCCCTGCGGACGGTCGCTGACCATTACGACATCGCGATGGCGAACGTGCTGGCGATCGGCGACGCCGCCAACGACGTGCCGATGCTGCAGGCCGCCGGCGTCGCCGTGGCGATGGACAACGCGTCACCCGCGGTGAAGGCGGTCGCGGATTGGGTTGCGCCGTCCAACAACGACCACGGCGTGTGTGCCGCCCTGCGGCGGTACGGGGTGTGCAACCAAGCATAGCCGCCTTCTTCTGTAGGACAGGCATTCCTGCCTGTCTCTCCCCCCGTCTGCCTCTCCCCCCGTGTTCGCTTCGCCTCTCTTCTGTGGCATAGGCATTCTTACCTGTGTCTCTTCGATCTTCCTTTGCTGGTGGGACGGACATTCTTGTCTGTCTCTCCTCTGTCTTATGCCTTTGGTCCGGCGGACATCTTTGTCTGCCGCGTGGCGCTAGCCGCGATTAGGCAGAGGAAGAGACGCGAAGTCGCGAAGGCGCGAAGTAGGACGCGAAGAAATGCGGAGCGCGTTGCGCTGGTTCCACCTCAATCGCGCAGCGCGTCCGTAGAGATGGATAGCGTGCTCTTTGACAACCGAATAGCTGACGCGCGAGCCGTCGTGGCCCCCCATCGTCCTCACCTGATGGTGCACAATGGTGCAAAATGGTGCACAAATTCGCGTTTTGCCTTACCCAGACCGCCGTCCAGACACGAGGGCGCGTTCCCTTTTCGATCCTCCTTCGCGTCTTGCTTCGCGCCTTCGCGCCTTCGCGTCTCTTTTGCATCTGTGACGGCGCAACGCATGAGAAGAGACACAGGCAGGAATGCCTGTCCTACAGAAGAGGCCGCCGGGTTCTGCTTGGGTCGCATGCATTCCGGCACGCCCTCGCCCCGGCCCTCTCCCGGAGGGAGAGGGGCCGAGGTTGCGCGTTCTTCGCTCACCTGCAGCAGGTTCTAGGCGTCGTCTGTTTCGGGCAGGTCGGCGGTGTCCTCATCGGCGGTTGTGTCGTCCTGAGCTTCGTCGGACTTGGCCTTCATCACTTCGCCGAGCACCACGGTCGCGAAGCTGCCTGCGGGCAGGGTGAAGGCGACGGTGATGTAGGCGCCGTCGTCGTCGACGCCGGCGGATAACTCTGTATCGGTTGGGCGGACGCGCAACGGCCGGCGGGCGCCCTTGATGCGGTGCTGGCCGGGCTGGCGGAAGGCGTCGGGCGCGAGGCCGAGGGTGGTGAAAACCGACTGCTCGACTTCCAGCGGATGGCCCTCGGGCAGCGTCATGCGATAGCCGATCAAAGGGCCCGTCGGGCTGATTTCAAAGGCTGCGGCGCGGGTGGTTTCGGCGGGTAAATCTTCGACGCGGAAGACGGAGCCGGTCTCGTGTTTCCAAGCGAGGTCGCCCAGTTCCACCTTGTCGAACGAGTTGATGCGGGCGGCGAGCACGTCGTTGAAGAGCTTCGACTGCAACGCCGACACCCACAACCGGCGGATCTTCTCGTCGATCGACCGCACCGCGGCGCTGGGCTTGTGCGTCTTCATCAACCGGGCCAGCACGCGGCGTTCCATGCCGGCATTACGCGGCCAGAACTTCATGGCCGTCTCGTTGTCGCGCTTCTCGAAGGCGGCGCGGGCGTGCAGAGTTTTGGGATCGTCCAGACCCTCGCGCGGGTCGCCGAGCAGCAGGCGGAGGATCTCGATGTTGTCGTTGCGAATAAGCGCGGCGCCGATCTTGTCGTTGTTCCCGCGCCGGCCGAAGCGTTGTTCACCGAAGAAGTTGGGCACGCCGCGCGTTTCCAGCACCTTCATGATGGCCTTGGCGCGTACCACGTGCGTCGGTTCAACATCGCGAATCTTGATGGCGAACCGGTTGCCCACCAGGTGGCCCAACCGCAACTTGTTGACGTGCCGCGACGCCCACTGGACGGTGATGCCGGGCAGCTTCAGGTCCATGACGGCCTCGGGCGTGGTGCCCCAGATGGACAGCGTCTGCCGGGTGACGGCGTGGGCGTCCTTCATGCCGGCATAGCCGATGTCGCGCGACGACACGCCCAGCGCGTCCGCGATCGAATGAATGGCCGCGAAGGTGGTTATGCCGACCTTCTGAATCTCGCAGTAAACGTGTTCCCCTTCGCCACTGGCCTCGTAAAGGGGGATTTCCTGGACGAAGAAGTCCTCGTCGCGCGTCTTGATCGTGCCACCGACGCCCGGCAGGTCGGGGGTGCTGTACGGAAGTTTCATAGAGACGCATAGTAAGGGGGGAGGGGAAAATCCCAAGTCCCAATGACCAACAAATGACCAAACACCAAATCCCAATCAAGCGGACATGCTCCGCTCCCCTCTCCCGCATGCTTCGGGAGAGGGTCAGGGTGAGGGTGATTTCGAACTGCTGGCGATCCTCGTAAGAACAAAGGCACCCTCACCTAACCTCTCCTGGAAGTACCGGGAGAGGGACCGGAACGCGCCTCTTCCGACTGATCTTTGGGATTTGGTCATTTGTTGGTCATTGGGACTTGGTCATTGCGTCCCCTCCCCCTCCCCTCCATTTGACACCCCCCGCCCATGGCGATTACGTTTTCGCACTCAAGTAGAGGTCAGTGAGTAACCAAAATGACAGCAGCCGCCAAACCGATCGTGTCCGCCCGTCCTAAGGCTTACCTGAAGGTCCGCCAGCGGCTGGTCCGCGAGGCGATGAAGGCCCTGAAGCTTGATGGCATCCTGCTCACCCACCCGCCTGACCTCGCTTACCTGACCAACTTCAGTGGCGACGATTCGATCGGCCTGATCACCGAGAAGGACGTCTACCTCGTCACCGACTTCCGCTACAAGGAACAGGCTGAGATGGAGGCCGCGTGGGTGAAGACCCGCGTACGCACCGGGCCCATGTCCGGCGCGCTTGCCGCAGCGCTGCTGGAGACGAAGGTTAAGCGCGTCGGCTTTGAAGCCAACTACGCCACGGTCGGTCAGATGAACGCGCTGGCCAACGCCCTGAAGGACACGAAGGACGCCCGCCCGATCGAACTGCAGCCGATCGAGGACGTGCTGGTCAACATCCGCAAGATCAAGGACGACCACGAGGTCGACATTATCCGCAAGGCGGTCGGTGTGGCCGAGGAGGCCTTCGAGTCGTTCCGTAGCGAGATCAAGGTCGGGCAAAGCGAGAACCACCTGGCCGGGCTGTTGGTGTTCGAACTGCGCAGCCGTGGCGCCAGCGACAGCAGCTTTCCAGTGATCGTGGCCGCCGGCAGCAACAGCTCCCTGCCGCACTATCGACCTGGCGAGACGCTCGTGCAGCGAGATCAGCCGCTGCTGATCGACTGGGGCGCGCTCTATAAAGGTTATTGTTCTGACCTCACCCGCACGTTCATGATTGGCCGGGTCGCGCCGCGCATGAAGGAGATCTATAAGGTCGTCTTAGACGCGCAGCTGGCGGCCATCGAGTTCCTTCGTCCCGGCGTCACCACTACGCAGGCCGACCGCGTCGCCCGTGAGGTGATCGAGAAGGCCGGCTACGGCGAGCAGTTCGGACACGGCCTGGGCCACGGCATTGGCCGGGAGATTCACGAAAACCCGTCGCTTCGCCGCAATGGTGGCGAGGAAGAGCTGCGACCCGGCATGATCGTCACCGTCGAACCGGGTATTTACCTGCCGGGCGAGGGTGGCGTGCGCATCGAGGACGACGTCCTCATCACCCACAGCGGGTGCGAAGTGCTCTCGACGCTCGACAAGAGCTACGAGAACTACCACATTGAATAGGAACAATGCCGATTGCCAAATTCCCAATGCCAAATTGAGAAGCAGGCCTAACGCAGTCATTCGGCACTTGGCATTCGGCATTACTTAAGAGGTCCAACTTTGAACGAAAAGCGAACCGCTAAAAAGCCCCCTGCCGCGTCTTCTTCCGGATCGGCGGGCAACCCGATGGACGTCGGCCTGCTTGAGCAGCTCGTGAAGCTGATGAGCGCCAACGACCTGAACACGATCGCCGTCCGCGACGGCGACCGCCGTGTGGTGCTGAAGCGCGGCGCCGTTGCCGCGGCCCCCATCTACGCCCCCCAGTACGCCTCGGCCCCGGCACCGGTGCCAGCCCCCGCCGGCGGTCCCACTTCAGTGGGCCCGTCTTCCACCCCAGCGCCCGCGTCAGACGACGCCAACCTCGTCGCGATCAAGAGCCCGATGGTCGGCACGTTCTACACCTCCAGTTCGCCTGACGCCAAGGCGTTCGTATCGGTCGGCAGCACGGTGGACGAGGACACCGACGTCTGCATCATCGAAGCGATGAAGGTCTTCAACAACATCAAGGCCGAAACGCGCGGCACGATCGCCAAGATCGCCGTCACCAACGGACAAACGGTCGAGTTCGGCCAAACCCTGTTCCTGGTGAAGCCGTGAGTGCCGCCCTCAAGCCACCGTCTGCGCCGGCCAGGCCTGGCCTGTCCTTCGTGTCGGTCGACGACGCGATCGCCGACGTACGGACGCTGTGCAAGGGGTACGCGCAAGCGGGAAACTGGACGCTGGAGCAGGTCTGCTGGCACCTGAACTTCGCGACGCGCATGCGCATGAAGCCGGGCCCGTTCGAACCGAACACGCCCGAGCAGGACGCGCGTGCGCCGATCTTCGCCAAGGTGCTGGCCGAGGGTAAGTTGCCGCCGGGACTCGTCGCGCCCGACACGATGGTGCCACCCACCGACGCCGATTCGTCGGCCGTCACTCAACTGGTGGACGCGCTGGAGAAGTTGAAGTCGTTTCCCGGCCCGTTCGCGCCGCACCGGTTGTTCGGTCACATGAGCGACGCCGACTCGCGCCGGCAGATCCTGATTCACGCGGCCCACCACCTCAGCTACCTCGCGCCAAACGCCCCTGCGCCGCGCGAGGGCCTGACGTACGGCTCGCCGGTCGACGTCATCGCCGATGTCGAACGGCTGCGTCGCGGTCACCGGCAGGCGGGCAACTGGACGCTGGCGCAGGCGGCGTGGCACCTCGCGGTGCCGGTGCGCATGTGCCTGCGGCCCGTGCCGCCCGGGACGACTTCAACCCCCGAGCAACAGGCACTGCGGACGAACCTGATCGTTCCCCTGCTGGCCTCAGGTGTGATGCCGGCGGGCGTGGAGGTATCGCCGGACCTCGATCCGCTCGGCAAGGCACGCGACGCGATCACCGATCGCGACATCGACCACCTGATCGACGCGATGCGCCAACTGGACGCCTTCCGGGAGGACCGCGTGAACTTCGGGCCGTTCGGCCTGGTGACGACCGACGAGTTCCGCCGGTTCAACCTGCTTCACGCGGCCAACCACTTGCGCAACTTCGTCCCAACGCATTAAGAACAGAATCGCCAAACAATGTTTTCAAAGATCCTGATTGCCAATCGCGGTGAGATCGCCCTTCGCATTATTCGCGCCTGCCGCGAGTTGGGCATCCAGGTCGTCTGCGTCCACTCGACCGCCGACCGGGACGCCGCCTACCTGAAGCTTGCTGACCAGTCGATCTGCATCGGTGAAGCCTCCCCGGCCGAGTCGTACCTGAACATCCCGCGCATCATCTCGGCCGCCGAAATTTCCGACGTGCAGGCGATCCACCCGGGTTACGGTTTCCTCGCCGAGAACGCCCACTTCGCCGAGGTTTGCCGCAGCTGCAAGATCGAGTTCATCGGCCCCCCCGCCAGCGCGATGAAGGCCGTTGGCGACAAGGTCGAGTGCAAGCGACTGGCGAAGCGCGCCAAGGTGCCCACGGTTCCGGGCAGCGATGGCGCCGTGGAGGACGAGAAGACCGCCCTGAAGATCGCCGGCCAAATCGGCTACCCCGTCATCATCAAGGCCGCTGCGGGCGGTGGCGGTCGCGGCATGCGCGTTGCACACAACGACGTCTCGCTGCGGGCCGGCCTGAAGCAGGCAATGGCCGAGGCGGAGAACGCGTTTAAGAACCCGACCGTTTACATTGAAAAGTACGTCGAGTTCGGCCGGCACGTGGAAGTGCAGATCCTGGCCGACAGCCACGGCAACGCCGTCCACCTGTGGGAGCGCGACTGCTCGATGCAGCGGCGCCACCAGAAGCTGGTCGAAGAGTCGCCGTCGCCATTCCTGAAGCAGTCGGTCCGCGAGAAGCTCTGCGAAGCCGCGGTGCGCCTCGTGAAGACCGCCGGCTACACGAACGCCGGCACGGTGGAATTCCTGGTCGATCAGGAGCAGAACTTCTACCTGCTGGAGGTGAACGCCCGCATTCAGGTCGAACACCCCGTGACCGAACAGGTGACCGGCATCGACCTCATCAAGGAGCAGATCCGCATCGCCTCGGGCCTGCCGCTGAGCTTCAAGCAGAAGGACATCACGCAGGTCGGCCACGCGATCGAGGTGCGCATCAACGCCGAGGACCCCGCCCGCAACTTCGCCCCCAGCCCCGGCACGATCACCGAGCTGCGCCTGCCGGGCGGCCCTGGCGTGCGCATGGACACCCACGCCTACGCCGGCTACCGCATCCCGCCGAACTACGACAGCATGATCGGCAAGCTGATCGTGCATCGGAAGACGCGCGCCGAGGCGATCAGCGCGATGAAGCGGGCGTTGAACGAGTTCCACATCGCGCCGATCAAGACGACGATCCCGCTGCACCTGCAGATCATGGACAACGAGTACTTCAAGAACGGCGACGTCGACACCGGCTTCGTCGAACGCGTGTTGTTCGCGAAGTAGCGTTCCGTCGTGCAGTCGGCAGGGCGTGTGCCTTCGCGTGTAAAACTGAACCCGTTACTGCGGTGGTCGAGCCACCCTGCAGGATCAAACTTCAGATCGTCATCCTGAGGCTCGCCGAAGGATCTCTTTCCGTCACCCCAGGCGTAAACAGCAGAGATTCTTCGGCGTATCTGGGGATGACGTTTTTCGTTTCTGACCGACCTTCAACGCACTCAGGTTCACCCCATGAGCAACGCCTCCATCGCCCCCGTCGACCTTCGCTGCGAGTACCAAACCAACCCCATCGGTCTCGGCGAGACGCAGCCGCGGCTCAGTTGGAAACTGTCGGCCAGCGACGCGAACGCGCGCAACCTGAAGCAGTCGGCTTACCAGATCCTCGTCGCGTCATCGGTCGACGTGCTCGCCGGTGGCAAGGGCGATTTGTGGGACAGCGGCAAGGTGAGCTCGGACGCCTCGACGTTCGTCCCGTTCGCGGGCACCGCCCTACGGTCGGGTCAGCGGGCCGTCTGGAACGTGCGCGTGTGGGACCAGGACGGCAACGCCGCAGCGCCCTCTGAGACCGCATCGTGGGAAATGGGACTGCTGGCCGCACGCGATTGGGTCGGCCAATGGGTCGGCTCACCCGTGACGGCCGGTGGGCCGCTTCACGAGGGGCCAGCGTTCATGGTCCGCAAGCCCTTCTCGCTCGGTGACAAGCGGAAGATCACCTCTGCCCGCCTGTACGCGACGGCACTCGGTTTCTATGAGTTCCACATCAACGGCCAGCGGGTCGGCAATGACGCCCTGACGCCCGGGTGGACGGACTACAACTTCCGGGTCCAGTATCAAGCCTACGACGTCACTGCGATGCTTCGCGCCGGTGACAACGCGATCGGCGCCTGGCTGGCCGACGGGTGGTACTGCGGCTACATCGGCAACATCGATCGCCGACAGTACTACGGCGACCAGCCGAAGCTGCTAGCGCAGCTGCACGTGACGTTCGACGATGGCTCGACGCAGACGCTCGCCACGGACGGCACCTGGACCACCAGCACCGGCCCGATGGTGTCGGCCGACATGCTGATGGGCCAGCACTACGACGCGCGGCTCGAACAGCCCGACTGGAGCGCTCCCGGTTTTGATGCCGCCACGTGGCAGCCCGTCACCGTCTTCAGCGACGAGCGCCGAACCATTGTCGCCACGCCCGGCCCCACCGTTCGCCAGACGCAACTCGTGAAGCCGGTCTCGGTCCGGGGCGTGCAGGTGAACTGGAACACGCACGCACAGGTGATCGACTTCGGCCAGAACCTCGTCGGCCGCGTGCGTTTGACCCTCCGTAACGCGCCTGCGGGTACGGTGCTCAAGATTCGCCACGCCGAGGTGCTGGAGAAGCTTAAGGACGGCAACCTGTACACCACCAACTTGCGCAGCGCCAAGAACATCGACTCGTACACCACGCGCGGCGACGCGATCGAAACCTTCGATCCTCAGTTCACGTTCCACGGGTTCCGTTACGCCGAAGTTCAGGGCTTCCCCGATAAAGCACTATCGCCGGACGACGTGGTTGCGGTCGTGATCCACAGCGATTACGAGTCCAGCGGTTCGTTTGAGTGCTCGGAACCGTTGGTCAACCAGTTGCAGCAGAACATCCGCTGGGGCTGGCGCGGCAACAGTGTCGACATCCCGACCGACTGCCCTCAGCGCAACGAGCGTTTGGGCTGGACGGGCGACGCGCAGGCGTTCGTCCGCACGGCCGCGTTCAACTACGATGTGGCCGGGTTCTTCGCGAAGTGGACGCAGGACCTGCGCGACGCGCAGAGCCAGCACGGCGCGTATCCATCGATCGTGCCCGACACGTCCTGGCCTAAGACGAAGCCGAACGACGCGTTCAATGGCGACGGCGGCCCGGCATGGGCCGACGCGGGCATCATCTGCCCTTGGACCATGTGGGCCTGCTACGGCGACCTGCGACTCGTCGAGCGCCACTACGCTTCCATGGTCCGGTTCCTCGACTACCTCGTGTCGGCGGCCGACAAGTTTGGTGGCATCCGGTCGCACCCGGAATGGAAGGGGTGGCATGGGTTCGGCGACTGGCTGTCGCAGGATGCCGGCCCGCACCACATCATGGGCCTGACGCCCAAGGACCTCATCGGCACCGCCTTCATCGCCTACGACGCGCGCCTGCTGTCGCAGATCGCCAGTGCGCTGGGCAAGGAAAAGGACGCCGCCCGGTTCGACAAGATCGCTCAGGACACGACCGCCGTTTTCCAGCGGCGCTTCGTGACGCCCGACGGGCTGGTCGTGGGCGGCACGCAGACGTCGTACGTGCTTGCGCTGCACTTCGACCTGCTGCCAGAAGCATCACGGGCAACCGCGGTGGATTGGCTGGTGCGCGACATCAAGTCGCGCGGCAACAAGCTGGCGACCGGGTTCGTCGGCACGCCCTACCTGAACCACGTCCTGAGCCGCTTTGGCCGGCTCGACGTGGCGTACGACCTGCTGATGCAGAAGAACTGGCCCAGCTGGCTCTACGCCGTCACGCAGGGTGCCACGACCATCTGGGAACGTTGGGACGGCTGGACGCACGACAAGGGCTTCCAGGACGCCAGCATGAACTCGTTCAACCACTACGCGTACGGCGCCGTGGGCGACTGGCTGTACCAGGTGGTGGCCGGCATCGATATCGACCTGAATAAGCCCGGCTACCGCCACATCCAACTGCGGCCGCGGCCGTTGGTGGGTGGGCCGTTGAGCTATGCCAAGGCATCGCTCGACACGTGGCACGGCACCATCGAAAGCGGTTGGACGCTGGAGGGGACGAAACTGTCGTACCGCGTCGTCGTCCCACCAAACACCACCGCGACGGTAACGGTGCCTGGTAGCAACGCGGCGTCGGACGATGCGCGGGGGACGTCGCAGGGTGATGGGACGGTGTTCGAGGTGGGTTCGGGCACGTACGTGTTCACAAGCGAACTCGCGGCGCGCTAGGAATTGCGATCCTCCAGCACCGGTTTAACGATGGTCTCTCTGGTGTCCCAGGAGAAGACCACCGGCAAGCCGGGGGCTATGTAGTGAATAGGGTGAGGTCGCTAGCGACGTACGTGCCTTTCTCCCCCCGCTCCTTGCATCCGGCACGCCGTCCCCTACCATCGTGCGCCACGAATACGGAAGGAAATTACTTTATGGCAGGCAACGCAGTCATCGGTCAGTCGGGCGGTCCTACGTCGGTCATCAACCAGTCGCTGGTCGGCGTGGTTCTGGAGGCCCAGAAGTCCGGCCACATCAAGGAACTGTACGGCGCCAAGCACGGTGTGCGCGGCATCGTGAACGGGGACTTCTATAAGTTGAAGGGTGCGTCATCCGAGCTGCTCGAGCGCATCGCCAATACGCCCGCTGCAGCCTTGGGCAGCACGCGCGATAAGCCCGATGCGGCCTACTGCGAGAAGATCCTCGAGTCGTTCAAGAAGCACGACGTGCGGTACTTCTTCTACATCGGCGGCAACGACAGCGCCGACACCGCCCGCATCGTGCAGGAGATGGGCGCGGCCACGGGGTACGAGCTGACCGTCTACCACATTCCCAAGACGATCGACAACGATTTGCGCGTCCACGACCACACGCCCGGCTACGGCTCGGCCGCCAAGTTCGTGGCGGCGGCGATCATGGGCGACAACTACGACAACGCCAGCCTGCCGGGCATCAAGGTCGACGTGATCATGGGCCGCCACGCCGGCTTCCTGACGGCCGCCAGCGTGCTGGCGCGTCGGAACCCGGAAGATGGTCCGCACCTCATCTACTGCCCTGAAGCGCCGCTGAGCGAGGAGAAGTTCCTCGCCGACGTTGACGCCGTCTACAAGAAGCGCGGCCGCTGCCTGATCGCGGTCAGCGAAGGCATCAGCCAGCCCGGTGGTAAGACTTGGGCCGAGGCGATGAGCAGCAACATCGAGAAGGACAGCCACGGCAACATCCAGCTTTCAGGTACCGGCGCGCTCGGCGATTACCTCGCGTCCCTTATCACGACAAAACTTCAAGCCCCCGGCGGCAAAAAGCTGCGCGTGCGGGCCGACACGTTCGGTTACCTGCAGCGGTCGTTCCCGGGTTTGGCCGTCAGCGAAGTGGACGCCAAGGAAGCCCGCCTGGTCGGCCAAAAGGCCGTGCAGGTGTCGGCGGCCGGTGGGATCGCGGAATGCTCGATCGTCATGAAGCGCGTCAGCAACAGCCCGTACAAGATCGAGTTGGAAACGACGAGCATCAAGAACGTCGCCCGCGAGACCAAGCACATGGACGAGTCGCACATCATCGATGGCAACAACATCTCGCAGGCCTTCATCGACTACGCAAAGCCGTTGGTCGGCAACCTGCCGGTGGTGGGTGCGTTCGATGAACTGAAGTAGCCGTCACACCATCAGGAGAGCGTCATCCTGAGGGAATCTAGACGACCGAAGGATCTCTTTCGCGGACCACGCGTCCTGCTGGAAGAGATCCTTCAGTCGCCTGGGCTCCATCAGGATGACGCGATGATCTTCCGAGCATCAGCATGACCCGCCTGTGCGTCGCCATCTTCGTCCACTCGGCCGAGCAGGCGTACCGCGACGCCACGCTCGCCGCCGAGGCGGGGGCTGACATGTGCGAGTTGCGGATCGATCACTTCTACGACGCCGACGAGGTGCGGGCGCTCGTCGCGAAGATCTCGATTCCCTGCATCATCACGTGCCGACCCGTTTGGGAAGGGGGTCGGTCGGACTTGGCCGACGAGTATCGAGTGCCGACGCTACAGGGGCTCGCATCGACGATCAGTGCCGCCTACGTCGACGTTGAGTTAAAGTCGATCGAGGCCTTCAACAATGTTGACGCGCCCAGCGAGCGCAACGCCAGCCTGATCGTCAGTTCTCACGACTTCGGTGGCCGGCCGGACCGTCTCTACAACATCCTCGCCGACCTAAACGCCTCACCCGCCGACGTTGCGAAGGTTGTCTGGACCGCCCGCACGGTTCGCGACAATATCGAGGCGTTTGAGATCCTGCTGAACAAGCAGAAGCCGACGATCGCGATCTGCATGGGCGAGGCGGGGGTCATCAGCCGGATTCTCGCCAGGAAGTTCGGGGCGTTCCTCTCGTTTGCGACGCTGGAAGGTGATGGTGGCACGGCCCCGGGCCAGATCAGCATCACCGACATGAAACGGCTGTACCGCTGGGATGCCATAAGCGCGCAAACGCGTGTTTACGGCGTCGTCGGGTCGCCGGTCGGTCATTCCATGTCGCCCGCGATCCACAACGCGGCGTTCGATGAAACGGGCCACGATGGCGTCTACGTGCCGTTGCTGGTGAATCCGGGATACGAGAGTTTTAAAGCGTTCATGGAGACGTTCATCGCCTTCGGGTCGCTGCATCTGTCGGGATTGTCGGTCACCATCCCCCACAAGGAAAACTGCCTGCGATACCTGCAGGAAAAGGGCGCAGACGTCGAGCCGCTGGCGGAGTCGATCGGGGCGGTGAATACGGTCGTGATCGAGCGCATGACTACCGGCGAACCGAAACTGCGCGGCTTTAACACTGACTATGCTGCCATCCTCGACAGCATTACTGACGCGTTGTCCATCACGCGTGACGACCTGAAGAATTATCGCGTCGCCGTCTTGGGCGCCGGGGGCACGGGACGCACTGCGGTGGCGGCGCTGGCGCATTACGGGGCGACGGTCGTCATTTACAACCGCACGCGCGACCGGGCCGACGCCCTGGCGGCCGAGTTCAACGGGCACAGTGGCAAAGTCGTGGCGGCCGCGATGGAAAAGCTCTGCGACTCGTGCTGCCAGATCTACATCAACACCACCAGCGTCGGCATGCACCCGAAGGTCGACGAAAGCCCCTTCGGTGACGCCCTACCGAAGCTCAGCGCCGATACGCTGGTATTCGATGCCGTCTACAACCCACCGCTAACGACGCTGCTGCAGCAGGCACAATCGCAAGGCGCTCGCACGGTCTCCGGCATCGAAATGTTCGTCCGCCAAGCCGCGGGCCAGTTCACGGCCTGGACCAATAAACCGGCGCCGGTCGCGACGATGCGCCGGGTGATCGAGTCGCGTCTGTCGAAGTAGCCTACGCTCATTGTTCGGGCCGTGCCGGCTGATACTTATCACTCGACAGAGCAGCGACCGTCATCCTGAGGTACTCCGAAGGATGACGGTGAGCGCCTGAAGTGCGAGCCGCATGACAGACGAAAGCTTCCCTCGCACCAACCGAAACCGAAGTGGAGCAGAAAACACCGGTACGGCACCTAACGTATCACCACATCGAAGCCGATAAGCCCAACAGGCACCTCCAACCTTTCACGCGAGGCCCATTTGTGCTGACGGTGTCGACCCTTGAACTCAAGCCCGGCCAAGTCCTGGCGGCGCCAGTCGCCAAGCCGGATCAGCCGGACCAGACGCTTCTCAACCGTGGCTACGTGCTGCAGGCGGCGGTCATCCAGCGCCTGAAGGACCTCGGCATCGCCTGCGTCTTCGTCGACTTTCCCGGCCTTGACGACCTCGACAAACTGCTCGCGCCACAGCTCAGCCCCGAGCGCCAGCGCATCTACACCCAGATCAAGAAGACGATCGAGACCTGCCAGCGCAGCACGAAGCCCGCGATCGCGTACAACGACTACTACGGCAGTACCCGCGACATGATCTGCACGCTGCTCGGCAGTGGGCAGAACCCCGTCTTCATGGAACAGCTGGCGCGTTCGAACGACGACGCCGTCGGTCACGCGACGGCGGTGGCGCACCTGGCGCTGGTGTTGGGCATCAAGCTCGAGGGGTACCTGATCGCCGAGCGCAGCCGTCTGCCGGTCGGGCATGCGAAGGAGACCGTAAATCTCGGTGTGGCCGCCATGCTGCACGATCTGGGCAAGACGAAACTGCCGCGCCCCCTTCAGCAACAGCACATCGCGTCGGCGGCCACGCTGGACGAAGCCCAGCGGCGCGAGTGGGAGGAACACCCGCGCCTCGGTTACGAGATGATCCAGTCGGGCGTCGAGGCGACGGCCGCCAGCGCGGTGCTGCACCATCACCAGCGCCTCGACGGCACCGGTTTCCCCGCGATGGACCTCGATGGTGTGAAGCAGGCCCCGGCCGGTAAGAAGATCCACATCTTCGCGCGCATCCTCGGTGCCGCCGACCTCTTCGACCGCCTTTGCACCGCCGCCGACGGCCAGCGCCGCCCCAACCTGGAGGTCCTGCACCTGCTGCGCACGGCGCACGGTGCCGCGATCGATCCGATGGTGCTCCGCATGCTCGCGGTCGTGGCCCCGCCCTACCTGCCGGGGTCAACCGTTGGCCTGTCCGACGGCTCACGCGCCATCGTCACGAGCGTGAACGCGAAGGCCCCCTACTTCCCCGGTGTGCGGCGGTTAGGCAGCGACGAGAAGCTGGACGACCAGACGATCACGCTGTCGCCAGGCGATGGGCCGAAGATCGAATCGGTCAACGGCGTGCGCATCGCCGACATGCTGCCCGGGTGCGATGAACCGCTTTCGGCTATTGAGAAGACTGATCCTGCGGTGGCCGCGTAGGGAAACGGCTGGTACTTCGCACCGATGTCTCCCCCTCTGGCGGGCGGATCGTCGGCATGGGTGGGGCTGGCTTCGCTGGCGGCTTGGGGGCCGGGGGCTCGATCTTGCCCACTTGGCTAGCGACCTGCGACGCCGTATCCACCACCTGCGCCAGCGGCTTCAGCAGTTCGCGCAATCCCCGCCTGAAGAATTTCCGGCGATCCATCGGCGGTTCGTCTGCCATAAAATCGTCCCGTTAAGGCGGCGTTGTTGCAGTGAGCGTTGCCGTGATTATGCTCACGCAATCACATGCAGTTCATACACCTGATCATGTTCACGGCGATTGCGATCGGTGCGGTCGCGGGTTGTCGATCTTCGCCGAACCCGTCGGGCTCGGCCCCCACCACGCAGCCGACGACGGCCGACGATGCCCTGCCACACGATGCGCCCCCACGGCAGCCCAGCTACTGAGCCTTCGGCATCTGTACGATGCGCTCGGCGGGACCGATCGCCCGGCCGGTCAGGAAGTCGATGAACCGAACCTTCACGCGCACCGCTTCCACCTGCGGCACCGTTTCCCACGGGCACGGCAGCACGTAGGCATACACGAACGTCGAGCTGACCCAGAGCTTTTTCAACTCTTCCGGACCGAACTCCCATCGCCCGAGCAACGGTTCGGGCGACTGGTGCGGGTCGGTCACCTCAACGATCATGCGCCCGGCGGCCTTGATCGTGTCGCCGGTATCGTCGCGCGGGGCCACCTGCACCTTTAGCGCGGGAATGGCGGGCTGGGTGGTGGTGATTTCGGTGGGCCCGGTCAGCCGGCCGATCTTCAGTTCGACCACGGTGAACAGTTCCGGCAACCGCGTTGGGTTGACGGCAGGCTGGGTGGTGTTGGGGGCGCCGCCAAGGACGGCCAGCGATTGGGTGTCGGCCTTGTGCTGGCGTTCGAGCTCGACGATGCGGTCGTTCAGGTTCTGGTTTTCCTTCCGCAGCGCGATGTTGGCCGCGCTGGGGCCGCCGCATCCTGTGGTGATGAGCGCTAGACCGGAGATGGCCGCCACCATCAACAAACTTTGCCCCAATATCGCGCAGCGGGATTTTGAAGTCCCAGAACGAATCGCGATGTGGGGATGATCGGGCATCAGGGCTCGGTCGAACGAAGGACGGCACTCCTACTCCTCTCCCGGTACGCCGGGAGAGGCTGGGTGAGGGTGATTTCCG
Source organism: Tepidisphaeraceae bacterium (assembly GCA_035998445.1). Lineage (NCBI taxonomy): Bacteria > Pseudomonadati > Planctomycetota > Phycisphaerae > Tepidisphaerales > Tepidisphaeraceae > Tepidisphaeraceae bacterium. Next base: position 108,155 of record DASYHQ010000050.1, read on the forward strand.
TTCTTCCGACAGTCGTCAGCAGTCCGAAATCACCCTCACCCAGCCTCTCCCATGAATACATGGGAGAGGGGCCGGACGTAAAACTATTCCTTCTCATCCGCATCGGTCGCGCGGGGCGCAACGCTCGGGGCGCGGTCGAGGATGCGGTCGGCACAGCCGTATTCGACGGCCTCTTCTGCAAACAGCCACTTGTTGCGATCGAAGTCGCGGTGGATCTGCTCGGTGGTCTTGCCGGTGTAGTCGCTCATCATCTTGTACAGGCGGTCGCGCAGGCGAAGCATGTGGGCGGCCTCGATGCCGAGGTCGGTCGCCGGGCCCTGCATCACGCCACCGATGAGCGGTTGGTGCAGCATGACCTGGCTGTTCTTCAACACCGACCGCTTGCCCTTTGTGCCGGCGGCCAGCAACACCGAGCCCATGCTGGCGGCCATGCCGATGCAGGTGGTGGCGACGTCGCAGCGGAGGAACTGCATCGTGTCGACGATGCCGAAGCCCGCGCTCACGCTGCCACCGGGGCTGTTGACGTAGAGCTGGATGTCGGTCTTGGGGTCATCGTTGGACAGGAACAGCATCTGCGCGATGACGGCGTTGGCCGAGTCGTCGGTCACGGGGCCGTTCATCATGATGATGCGGTCCTTCAGCAGGCGCGAGTAGATGTCGTAGGCGCGCTCGCCGCGACCGGACTTTTCGATGACCATCGGGATCAGGGTGTTCTGCGTCATAATCTCTCTCAATTGTTGTTCGATCGCTTCGACGATTTCTTGTCCAGTGCCGGTTCGAGCGAAGCGACATGCAGGTAAGAGACCGACGCGTACGATTCCGGGATGTCGCTGCGTTGTTTCGGGGACGACACGGCGACCACGAGGCTACGCTTTGTAATCAGTACATTATCCGGATGCCGCACGCGGTATCGATCTCCGCTGCTTAAGACGATGTCAAACGGATCGAACGGTTGCTGTTTCAGCTTGTCGCGAATCGCTTCGTAATGCATGACTGATAGCTCCGTTACCGCTGGACGATCTGCAGTTCGTTCCCTTCCGGGTCGCGGAAGAGGATCGTCTTGCCACCGCCCAGGGCCTGTCCCGGCGCGTCGGTGACGAACGAGACGCCGAGGCGTTGCAGCTTCGCGTACGCCCCGTCGAAGTCGCTCACGCGCAGCGCGACGTGGCGGATGCCGGGTTGCATGCGACCGAACTGCCCCTGGGCCGGTCCCGCGTCGGTCGCCGGGCCCATCTCGATCATCGCCCCACCGCTCACGGTGTCGTCGTACCCGATCAACACCGCGTTGCCATCGTCCACGATGACCTTCATCGCAAACGTCTGGCAGTACCAATCCACCATCTTCCGCAAGTCGCGGCAGGCGATCGAGGGATGGTCGATGGAGAGGTACATGGCTCAGTGAGCGGTAGGCCCACTACTTCACTTGGGCTTCGACCCATCCACCGCGGCCTCGGCGACCTCGGCCGGGGCGTCCTCGCCGAGGATCTCGTCGGCCAGGCCGTACTTAACGGCGGCCTTGGCGTCGAAGAAGCGATCGCGCTCGCTGTCCTCCTGAATGCGCTCGTTCGTCTGGCCCGTGCACTTGGCCAGGATCTTGATCAGCACTTCCTTGGTCTTCAGGATTTCCTCGGCCTGAATCTCGATGTCGGCCGCCTGGCCGTACACGCCACCGAACGGCTGGTGGATCATGACCTTGGCGTTGGGCAGGATGTAGCGCTTGCCCTTCTTGCCGGCGGCGAACACGATCGCGCCACCGCTCTCGGCCCGGCCGATGCAGTAGGTGGCGATGTCGCAGGTCAGGAACTTCATGATGTCGTACATCGCCAGCGTGTCGTCGACGACGCCGCCAGGGCTGTTGATGTAGAAGTTGATGTCCTGGTCGCGCTTCACGCTCTGCAGGTACAGCATCTGCATGATGACGCGCGATGCCGTCACGTGGTTGATCTCGCCGACGAGGAAGACCACTCGGTTCTCGAGCAGCATTTCCTCGAGCGTCATCTCGCGGTAGCGGTTCATGCCCCCACCCGGAGGCCCGGGCATGGCGGCAGGCATGCAGATCGGCCCACGACCGGGAATGATCTGCGGGTCGCCGTTGCGCGCCATGTTGTCCATCGCCTCGGCGGTGCGCACCGACGTGCGGCTGACGGCCTCGGCGACACGGCCGATCGCCCGCGGATCAATGTTTCTAAAGTCCAGATTCGACATGCGTTGTCCTCGTTTCTGCTCGGTCACTCTATGTCGGTCGATACTAGCCCTGCCTGTAGGGACCGTCAATCAAAGGCCGGACGCGCGGGTGGCGCGATAATGTTTTCGAAGTGGGAAGTGAGAAAGGCGAAGGGAGGGACTCCGGCCCCTCTCCCGGTACGCCGGGGGAGGCTGGGTGGGGGTAAATTATGAAGCAAATGACCAATGCCCAAACCCGAATGACCAATGAAATCCCAAGGATCAATTCCCAATAGTGGCATTCTCTTTAATGGGGATTGGTGATCGGGCATTCAATGGTCATTCGGGTTTGGGCATTGGTCATTGCGTTCCGCGCTGCTCGTCATTCGAAATCACCCCCACCCAGCCTCCCCCGGTGTACCGGGAGAGGGGCCAGAGGGCCGCGCCCAATCCACTGCCTTTACTTCCCACTTCCCCCTTCCATTGACCCGCCCGCGTTCCCCGCTACACTACTACTGAACATGAAGACCTTCACCGCGACCGCCGGCATCATTATTACCCCAGGACAACTCGGGTAGGGCCAGCGTGCGTGGATGTTGCAAGATGAGTTGACGGCCCTGCCCCTGCGGCAGGGTTTTTTCGTTTGGCGGGTACGCTTCATCCCCCAAACCTCAAAGGCGAGAGAGACGACATGAGCACACGACGCATCGAGATCTACGACACCACCCTTCGCGACGGCACCCAGGGCGAGGGGTTTAACTTGTCGCTGCAGGACAAGCTGCTGATCGCCCAGAAGCTGGACGACCTCGGCGTCGACTACATCGAAGGTGGCTTCCCGCTCTCCAACCCGAAGGATGCTGCCTTCTTCCGCGACGTGCGCGAGCTGAAGCTGAAGCACGCCCAGGTGTCGGCGTTCGGCATGACCCGCCGGCGGGGCATCAAGGCGGAGGACGACCCCGGCATGAAGTCGCTGCTGGACGCGCAGACGCCGGTCGTGACCATCGTCGGCAAGACCAGCGACTTCCACGTGAAGGCCGTGCTGAATGTCACGCTGGAAGAGAACTTGGCGATGATCGCCGACACGGTGAAGCTGATGACCACCGCCGGCCGAAAGGTCGTCTACGACGCCGAGCACTTCTTCGACACGTACCGCAGCAACCCGGACTACGCGCTGCAGACCCTCCGCGCCGCCCAAGAGGCCGGGGCGACCGTGCTCTGCCTGTGCGACACGAACGGTGGCAGCATGCCGGAGTTTGTCGAGTCGACCGTCGCGGCCGTCCGCAAGGCGACGGGCGCCATCATCGGCATCCACCCGCACAACGACTCCGCCGTCGCCGTCGCCAACGGGCTCGCGGGGGTGCGCGGCGGCGCCGATCATGGTCAGGGGACCATCAATGGTGTCGGTGAGCGCTGCGGCAACATGGATTTGCTGCCGTTCATCGCCAACTTGCGCCTGAAGTACCAGTTGGACTGCTTGGCCGGTGATTCACTAAAGCACCTGACCGAGGTCAGCCGTTTCGTCTACGAGACCGCCAACATGAACCTTATCAGTGGCCAGCCCTACGTCGGCAGCAGCGCGTTCGCCCACAAGGGTGGCATGCACGTGCACGCGGTGCAGAAAGACTCCAGCACTTACGAACACGTGTCGCCCGAATCCGTCGGCAACACCCGCAAGATCCTGATCAGCGAGATGAGCGGTGTGTCGAACATCATGGCGTCGGCGGGGAAGAAGTTCGACCTGGAGAACGACAAGGTCACGCTGCGCAAGGTGCTTGATCGGGTGCAAAATCTGGAAAACGAAGGCTTCCAGTTCGAGGCCGCCGAGGCGAGTTTCGAGTTGATGCTGCGCAAGGAGATCGGCCGGTACCAGTCGTTCTTCACGCTGGACCACTATCGGGTGAGCGTGCAACGCTACGACGTTGACTCGGCGGTCTCGGAAGCCACGGTGAAGCTAAAGGTCAGCGAGATCACCGAGCACCACGTCGCCGAGGGTGACGGGCCCGTGAACGCGCTGGACGAAGCCCTCCGCCGGGCCCTAGCGTTCCACTTGCCCCAGATCGCCAAGGTTCGACTGACGGACTACAAGGTGCGCGTCATCAACTCCAAGGACGAGACCGCTGCCAAGGTGCGCGTGATCGTCGAGTGCAAGCGCGAGCGCGCCGACGGCACGCGCGAGTTGTTCGGTACGATCGGCGTCAGCACCAATGTGATCGACGCGAGTTGGCAGGCGCTCGTAGATGCCTATGAGTACCACCTGATCCACGCCAAAGAAGAGGCAAATATGCCCGTAACAGCCTGAAATAGACCAGAATTGGACAGAAACGCCGCGTCTACCGCTTGCGGTTTCGCAGACATCCGAATGGTCGGGGTCTGCGAAACCGCAAGCGAACGTTCCGAACAATCGTTACGACGCGCACGTTTACTCATACGGTTTCCCTATATCCCGCTTCGTGCATTTGTCGGATAAGTGGTTAAACTGCGTCACGGTTACCTCCAGCGCCTCACGGATGAGCGACTTGAGAAACTTCTAAACTTTTTGTGTCAAAGTCCTCCGGTTCGGGCCGATGAAAAGGCTGCGGACCGAGGATTTATTGGAACCTCGGCCCCACGGCTAGACAGGACGTCAATCGGTGGGAACTGTGCGAAAATCTGAACGCAAGTTTGTGGTGTTTACGAGTCTCGTAGGTGTGCTGACGCTGACCTGCGCCCTGCTGCTGGCGCTGGCGCCCGCACCGCTCAGCAACAACGGGCCGGCCAACAGTCTATTCGCGATCGACGCCCCGGCGTCGCTCAACGTCATCTTCGACACCGCCAAGCCCACGCGGGACGACCACTGGCGCTACGTCTACATCCACCACTCTAAGACCGCAGCCGGCAACGTGTCGACCTTGGGTCAGCCGACCGGTGGGCTGAGCGACCACTTCCTCATCGGTAACGGTGAGGGAACGTTCGACGGTGAGATTCAGGTCAGCCAGCGCTGGAACAACCAGATGCCGGCGTTGCCCCCGGCCGGGGCCGCTGAGATCGACCTGGCGTGCATCAGCATCTGCATCGTGGGCGACTTCGATTCCACCCTCCCCACCGCCAAGCAGATGCGCCACCTGACCCGGCTCGTCACCCTGCTGCAGGACCGCATGAACATCCCCGCCAACCGCATCCTGCTCGCCCGCGATACGCAAAGCGCAGCCGGTGCCGGACGCTACTTCCCCAGCACCGCGTTCCGGGAGAGCCTGCTGCCATAGAACGGACAGATCAGGCACGCGATCGACAACCCACACGAATGACACTGGCCGCGAAAGCGGCCAGTTCTATTTCCGGACTTCACCCGTGTTCCACACGCGGCGTCGCCGCTTTAACGAGAACTCGACCGTCCCCGGATCTCGTTCCCATATCGCTCAATCCCTTGTCAATCTGGGTAGACTTTTGCCTCTTTTCTAGGCAGCAATGTCGCCCCCGTCCTCCATCCTAACTTTCCCTTGCTATTGGGCTCCGATTCATCTATTGTGCCTGACGTAGGGCGATCTCAGGCTTTTTCTCACGACATCATTTTGTCGAGACAACATACCGGGACAATCGCTCTATAAGGTTCAGGGGTGTTTCTCTGATCGTGTTGCGCGAGTTCTTATTATCCTATTATCTCCCGCAATAGGTCGATCTCAGCCAAATACCACCCGAATGGCTTGAGCGGATGAAACACCAGGGTGGACCAAAATTCATGGGTCAGAAAATCCTCCAATATGATGTGTTGGAGCGTTTGGGAGAAGGTGCGCGGAGTATTATCTACTCCGTGACCGATCCCAACACGCGCCAGAGCTTTGCGCTTAAGCATGTCGAGCGCAAGGATCCGAAAGACATCCGCTTTATTGAGCAGATGGAGGCCGAGTACGCCATCTCGAAGGACTTCCAGCACCCCAACCTTCGCCGAACATACGAGCTGAAGCTGGTCAAGACCATGCTTCTAAAGGTGACCGACGCCTACCTGATCATGGAGCTGGTCGATGGCAAGCCGCTCGACGTGCGCCCGCCAACCGAGATGCTCGACATCGTTGATGCGTTCATTCAGGCTGCCCAAGGCCTGAAGGCGATGCACACCGCCGGTTTCGCGCACTGCGACATCAAGCCGAACAACATTCTGCGCAACGATCGTGGCCGGGTGAAGGTGATCGACTACGGCCAGAGCTGTAAAATTGGCACGGTCAAGGAACGCATCCAAGGCACCCCCGACTTCATCGCGCCGGAACAAGTCGCGCGTCGCCCAATTTCTGTGCAGACCGACGTCTTCAATCTTGGTGCCACGCTCTACTGGACGTTGACCAACCGGCACATCCCGACGCTGTACACCGTCAACAAAAAGGGCGAGAACAGCTTCTTGCTCGACAGCACCTTCGACACCCCGCAGGGGCTGAACCCGCGCGTGCCGACCCCGCTGTCGAACCTCGTGATGGAGATGATCGCCACCAAGCCCCAGAAGCGTCCTGCCGACATGGACCAAGTCCTGACCCGGCTGGAGCTGGTGAAGCACATCCTCATCAAACAAGCTAACCCCAACGCCTTCCCGACGAGCGACATTAACCTGCACGATTCGACGGTCTAGACATCTCCCGTCAATATCCAGCACGCCCGTTTAGCCGCGAGCTTGCTCGCGACGGGCTCTCGAAGAATCGCGGGCAAGCCCGCGGCTCAACGGCATGAATCACCCGGGTACGCGTTGCACCATATCGTTACGCGCCCTCACACCATAAACGTCACCAGCAACTGCGTGCAAAACACCGGCACCAACATCGCCAGTGGATACACCGCAGCGTAGGCGACGCTGGGGACATTGGAATCGGTCAGGTCATTGGCGAAGATGAGCGTGGGTGAACTGGTCATCGCGCCGGCGGTCAGGCCGCAGAGGGTGACGTAGTTCAGCTTCATCACAAGCCGGGCGAACAGGCCCACCAGCAGCATCGGCATTAGCGTGACGAGCGCGCCCCACGCCATTAGTGCGAGCCCATTGCCACCGAAGAGCAGTCCAAAGAATTCCTCGCCCGACCGCAGCCCAACGCAGGCCAGGAAGACGGCCATCCCGAAGTCGCGCAGCAGCAGGCTGGCACTGTCGGGCAGGTAGAAGACGATACGCCCCGCGTTGCCGATCTGCGACAACAAAATGGCCACCAGCATCGGCCCACCTGCCAAGCCGATGCGAATGCCCGAATGCAGGCCCGGCAGCGCCAGTGGAATGCTGCCCACCAGGATGCCCAGCCCAATGCCTAGAAAGATCGGGATCAGCTGTGGCCGGTTCAGCACCTCGATCGAGTTTCCCAGTTCCGCCTCGGCCGATCGAACACCGTTGCACGGTCCGACGACCGTCACCGTGTCCCCGAACCGCAGCGCCAGCGACGCCGTTGGCGTCAATTGCACGCCAGCCCGGCTGATGCGCGCGATCGTCACGCCGAAACGCTTGGTCAGATCCATCTCGCGCAGCGTGCGGCCAAGGTTGGGCTTGTGCGTGAAGATCAGCACGACGCGCTCGACGTCCCCCACCGCCGTCTTCACATCAATCGGCTTCCGCTGGCCGGCGTGCTCCACGAACTCCTCCAGCGCTCGCCTGGAGCCGACCATGCGGTACACGTCGCCCACGCGCATCACGGTGTCGGCGCTCGGCACGGTCAGCACGTTCTCGCGCAGCAGGCGCGACAGAACGAGGTTGTGTTGGCGCAGCAACGCGTGGTCGCGAATGCGCACCCCGTCCAGTTCCTTCCGGGTGACCTCGAAGTCCATCGCTTCGATGGGCGGCCGTTTGGCATTCTCCACTTCGCGCAGGGCCTTCAGTTCAGCGGCCACATCAATTCGAAAGATTCGGCGAAACAGGATCAGCAAAATGATCGGCCCCAGCAGCCCGAACGGGTAGGCGGCCGCGTAAACGGACGACGTTAGCCGCAGCGCCGCGTCGCCGGCGGGGTCGCCCCTGAACTTGTCGCGCAGCGCTTCCTCGCCCGCCGCCAATGCCGGAGTGGTGGCGAAGCCACCGGTGTACAGGCCGGGCGTCGTCTCGCGCGGCAAATGGAACACCAGCACGATGGCCGCGGTAAGCACCGCACCCAGCACCACCACCGCCAGCGCCAGCAGGTTCAGCCGCAGCCCTTCCGCCCGCAGTGACGACAGAAACCCCGGTCCCACCTGCAGTCCGATCGAATAGACGAATAGCACCAGCGCGAAGTCGCGCATGAAGCCGAGCACGTCGTCGTCAATCACCAATCCCAGCCCGCGCAGGCCCAGCGCCACAAACATCACCGCCGCCACGCCTAGGCTGACGCCGCGCACCTTAATCGCGCCTGCGAACAAACCCAGTACGATCGCCAGCGATAAGATCGCCAACCCACCGGCGACCGATCCGTGCGGAAATATCCTGTCCAGCCACGCTTCCATCGTGCTGCGGATCGTCGCTGTTGGAGGGCGCAGGTCAAGACGCGAACCCTGCTTAAACAAGGGACCCAGTGGAGAAGGATGTCATCCCGAGCGGAGCCTCAGGCGACGGGAGGGATCTCGACTGTTCGAGCGACTCTCGTGCAATCGAGATCCCTCAGGTCGGCAAGCCTCCCATCGGGATGACAACTCACGTCATAGCAACTCCTGCCTCCTCACCCTTCCCCATTCCATCCCATTCCCCGCCCATGGGCAATTCGTATACTGTGCCGCTCGAACAACAAACGAACCTCATCACGGAGCCCAGATCATGGCCACGCAATCCAAGCCCGACCCCAAGAAAATCGTCCTCGCCTACTCCGGCGGCCTCGATACCTCCGTCATCCTGCCTTGGCTGAAGGAGCGCTACCCGGGCGTGAAACTCGTCGCCTTCGCGGCCGAGCTGGGCCAGGGCAGTGAACTGAAGGGCGTGGAGGAGAAGGCCTACAAGAGCGGCGCCGACGAGGTGATCGTGATGGATTTGCGCCAGGAGTTCGCCGAGCAATATTGCTGGCCGATGCTGCGGGCGCACGCGATCTACGAGCAGGACTACCTGCTGGGCACCAGCATCGCCCGCCCGCTGATCGCCGCCAAGCAGGTTGAGGTCGCCCACCAGACCGGCGCCGACGCCGTCGGCCACGGCGCGACCGGCAAGGGGAACGATCAGGTCCGCTTCGAGCTGACCTACATGGCGCTCGACCCGAAGCTGCAGATCATCTCGCCTTGGAAGGACACGAAGTTCGAGCTGCGCGACCGCGAGACCGCCATCGACTACGCCGAAAAGCATGGCATTCCGATCCCCGTTTCGAAGAAGAAGATCTACAGCCAGGACCGCAACCTGTGGCACATCAGCCACGAGGGCGCCGAGATTGAACACCCCGACGCCGAGCCGAACTGGGAGGCGTGCCTGACGATGACGGTGCCGCCGGAGAAAGCCCCGGACCAATCGGAGATCGTCGAGATCGGCTTCGAAAAGGGCAACCCGGTCAGCGTGAACGGCAAGTCCCTGCCCGGCCACGAACTGCTGGCGCTGCTGAACGAAATCGGTGGCAAGCATGGTGTCGGCGTGACGGTGCTGGCGGAGAACCGCCTGGTCGGCATGAAGAGCCGCGGCGTGTACGAAACGCCCGGCGGCACGATCCTCTACGAGGCCCACAAAGCCCTCGAACAGATCTGCATCGAACGCGACACGGCCCACTTCAAGCAGCAACTAGTGCTGCGCTACGCGGAACTGGTCTACTACGGCCAATGGTTCCACCCGCTGCGCGAGGCGATGCAGGCGTTCATCGACCACACCAACGCCACCGTCACCGGCGTTGCCAAGGTGAAGCTCTTCAAGGGCCGCGCGATGCAGGTCGGCGCCAAGTCGCCGAACACCCTCTACGACCCGCAACTGGCCAGCTTCAGCATGGAAGGCTACGACGTGACCGCCGCCCGCGGGTTCATCGATCTGTTCGGGCTGCCGATGAAGGTCGCGCAACAGGCGAAGAAGTGGTGAGGCTGAATGCCGCGACTCCCCAATGGCGACAGGGCGGTGGTCGATCCGCGCAAGCTGATCGACTACTGCCTTAGCGCAACCCATCCGGTGGGAAAGCATAAGGCTCGGCTCTTCGCTAGCGCAATTGGCATCACGCCAGACGAATGGGGCCTGCTGCATTCCGCGTTGCTGAAGGCGGCGCAGGAAGGCGATGCCGTCGGCACCGATCGCTCGCCTTACGGGCAGAAGTACGAGATCCGGTTTCCCATGCTTGCCAAGGATGGACGGACGGCGACGCTGCTGAGCGTCTGGATCATCGGTTCCGATGAGATCCCGCGCTTGGTAACGTGCTATCCGCTATAATGACCGACAAGCGAGGTCCGCATGAGCGCAACCCAACTGAACGAACTGGACGTGGTCGCCGTGACGGTCGACCTGCCCGACTTGAGCTTAGCGCGCGGTCAGGTTGGAGCTGTGGTTCACGTTCACGCGCCGGGCGTGTATGAGGTGGAGTTCGTCGACCACGCTGGCCGCACCTACGCCGTTGCGACGCTGCCCGGCGAGCAACTGCTCCCGTTGCGGTACGAGCCTGCCGCCGCCTGACGGGCCTGAGGAAAGGTGTTCCGGCGCACCTGCTCGCTAGCGAGTCCTCCTTCTGTAGGCCCTCATCCACCCCGCTTTTTCTTCTTGAACAACCCCGGGTTCCGCACCAGAAACCCCCGCACGCCATCGGCGATGAAGCTGTACCGCCCGGTCTTCAGGTAGACGTAGCCCATCACCGCCACCACCACCGCCCCCAGCGTGTCGACGATAAGGTCCTTCATCGTGTCCGTCACCCCGCTGCCGCTGTGTTGGCTTTGCATGTCCAACGCCGGGAAGAACCAATCGACGCCGAACTCGAAAATCTCCCACACCACGCCCAGCGTGACCGCGAACGTGACGCCGAAGAAGCAGACGAACGACGGCCGCATTCCGCGAGGCACCTCGTCGGTCTGGTTCAGCACGAACAGCACGATGAACCCGATGATGCCCAGCAGGAACCCGCTGGCCGTGTGCAGCACGAGGTCCCACCACCAGAAGCGGTAATACAGATCGAACGCCGAACCGAGGAACAGCGACAGGAACACGAACGCCGCCGCGATCAATTGGAACTCGGGCGGGATGACGATGCGGTACCGCCGAAACAGGAACGCCGGCACCAGCGTCAGCAGCACGACGATGCCGGTGAGGAACAGGTTCTCCCAGTCCCGCCGGTACAGGAACAGCGCCATCCCGATCGCCAGCAGCACCTGCAGCGCGAACGTCAGCCGCAGGTACAGGCCGCGCTCTTCCGCGGGAAACTCGGCGGGCGGTTTCGAAGGCCAATGCATGGCATAAATGCTAGACGGTGGCGGCGCAACGTGCCACCCGTAGGGGCAGGCCTCCGTGCCTGCCCTCTTCGCTTCTCCCCGCGCACTGAAGAGGGCAGGCACGGAGGCCTGCCCCTACAGTGCGTTAGAAACAAAGGCGCGGGTTATCACGCGGTTTCATTAGGCCGCGACGTCGCCGTCGGTTAAGATATGAAGCGACGGGGAGGTCACGATGAACTTCAACAATCTAATTGATGGATGGAACCTGGCGTTCGCCCTGCCGTTGCTGTTGGCCTTGGTCTACCTCGGCCTGTACATCGCCAGCGGCGTGACGTTCGGCGATCCCGATACCGACGGTGACGCCGACCACGACGCGGACCACCATCACCCCGACCCCGCCCACGCCGGCGGGCACGACGTCATCCAGTACCACGCGTCGCAGCCGACCGACGCGCCCGTCACCTTCAGCCTGCTCAGCTGGTTCGGGGTTGGCCGCGTGCCGATCAGCCTGTGGCTGAGCGGCGCGATGCTCGGCTGGGGCGCGTTGGGCCTTGGCGCGTCGGCGTTCGCGAACAAGGAAGGGTTCAACGGGCCCACCACCGCCGCGATTGACTTCGGCGCAGCCGCCCTTGGCGCGCTGATCGTCATGCGGGCGCTTACGTTGCTCGTGACGCGCATCGCGCCCATTCACGAAAGCTACGCCCGCCGGCGGCACGAGTTGCTGGGCAGCGAAGGGGAAGCCATTTACGCGATCGACGAATCGTTCGGCATGGTCGGCGTGCGCGACAGCCGGGGCGAGTTCTTCCAACTCGGTTGCCGCGTGGACGACGGCCAGCCCATCGCCAAGGGCTCGCGCGTGAAGCTCGTCGGTTACAACCGCGACACGAACCTGTTCCACGTCGTGCCGGTCGAAACGCCGGCCGACACGGTGTCGGCTGCTTAACAATACTTCACCGCGTCAGTGGACGCGGTTCGCTGAGACGCGTCATCCTGAGGTACGCCGAAGGATCTCTTCGATCCGACGGAGAGTACGGGGGGAGATCCTTCGGAGTACCTCAGGATGACGAACTGTTCGAACTAGAATGACAACCTAAAAGAGGGAACCTTAACCATGATGATGTTCATCCTGTTTCTCATCGGCGCCGCAATGGCCATCGCCCCGTGGGTGGCTGGCCAGCAACTGAACTTCGGCCAGCAGGCAGCCATCTCGATGTTCGGGGGCGCGGTGGCGCTCGTGTCGGCCGTCATCGTCCTCTACTCCAAGCTCTACCGCCGCGCGTCGGCGAACATGGCGTTCGTCCGCACCGGGCAAGGCGGGGCACGCGTGATTCAGGATGGCGGCGCGATCGTCATCCCGGTGCTGCACGAGATCATCCCCGTCTCGCTCGAGACGATGCGCCTGAACGTCGAGCGCCGCGGCACGCACGCGCTGATCACGAAAGACAACCTGCGCGTAGACCTCTCTGCCGAGTTCTACATCAAGGTGCAGGCCAACCGCGACGACATCCTGCAGGCCGCCCGCAGCCTCGGCGACCGCAACATCCAGGCCGAGGCCGTCAGCACGCTTGTGCAGGAAAAGCTCGTCAGCGCCCTGCGCACCGTGGCCGCCACGAAGGACCTCGTCGAACTGCACAGCAAGCGCGACGAGTTCGCGTCCGCCGTGCAGCACATCGTCACCCACGACCTCGCCAGCAACGGCCTGACGCTCGAAAGCGTCACCATCAGCGCCCTCGACCAGACCGACCCCTCGCAGTTGCAGGAACGCAACGTCTTCGACGCCCAGGGCCTGCGCAAGATCGCCGAGATCACTCAGAAGGCCCGCGTCGAGCGCAACGAGATCGAACAGGAAAGCCAGCGCCAGGTGGTCGAGCGCAACGTCGCCACGCGCAAGAAGGTGCTCGACCTTGAACGCGACCAGGCCGAGTTCGAGGCCGACCAGCGGACGAAGGTCGCCAACGTGCGCGCCGGCCGCGAGCGCGAGATTCAGGAATACAAACTCCAACAGGACGAAGCCGTCGCCAAGCGCGACATCGAGAAGATGCGCACGATCGAGACGAGCGAGGTCGAGCGGCAACTCGCCGTCGAGCAGGCGCAGGTCGCCAAGCAGGTCGCGCTGATCGCGACGGTGCGCGAGCAGGAGACCGCCGACATCCTCAAGGCCCAGGCCGTCGCCGTCGCCGAGCGGGCCAAGGAGGTCGCCATCGCCCAGAAGGAGCGCGAGCGTGCCGCCGCCCAGGCGCAAGCGCTGGAGGCCGAGGCCCATCGCGAGAAGGCCAACCAGGAAGTGGTGACGGTGAAGGTGACGGCCGAGGCCGAGCGCGAGGCCGCCAAGCGGCTGATCAGCGCCAAGCAGGTGATCAACGAGAACCAGCTGCGCGAGCAGACCACCGCCGACGTGCTCGCCTACACCACCGTGAAGGAGGCCGAGGCCGAGCGCCAGGCCGCCGATTTGCAGTACGAGGCCAAGCTGCGTCTGGCGCAGGGCGACGCCGAGAGCGCCATCCGCCGGGCCGAGGGTGAGAAGGCCATCAAGATGGTCGACGTCGACGTGTCGCGCGAAGAGGTGGACGTCGAGCAGGCCCGCGTCGAGGTCGAGCGCCGCAGCCTGTCGAACAAGCAGGAGTTCGAGGGGGCCGCGTTGAAGTTCGAGCTCGAGAAGCTGCGCATTCAGGCCGAGCAGGTCGTGCGCGTGGCCGCCGCCGAGGCGATGGGCAACATGCTGGCCAAGGCGAACATGCAGATCTTCGGCGACCCCGACACCATGGCCCGCATGAGCGGCCGCTTCATGCAGGCCGCCAGCGTCAGCAACAGCGTCGACGGTTTGCTCAGCACCCTGCCCCCGCAGGCCGCGTCGCTCTTGAAGCAGCTCGGCGACAAGTTCGGCATCAACGTCGACATGAACGGCAACGGCAACGGCCACTCCACCGACGGCACCGCGACCGTCGACGGCAACGGCACGACCACCGTCGCCACGACGATCAAGCCGCCGAAGGATGCTTGATCGGTTGGTTTCGTCACGACGACGCACCCGGGGCAGACGACCGCGTCTGCCCCTGATGCGTTGTCGTGACGCTGCCTGTCGAACGGTTTGAACCGCCAAGGCCGCCAAGAGCACCAAGAGCTTCTCAGTTTCCTTGACACGTCATCCTGAGAGGGTGTCAAAGAACACGCTCGGGTCCGCCTTTCACGTGGCATGGGCGTCTCGCCCATGCGTGTGGAATGGAACAACAAATGCCTTTTGTGGGTGACTGCGCTGACCAAGCCGCAGGCTCTAAATTGAGTCTTCCGGCCCCACGACACGCATGGGCGAGACGCCCATGCCACGGTCGGAGCGGCCGCGGCACTGTTCTTTAGCATCGCCTGTGGTGCTCCGAAGGATCTGTTCGATTCCGCGGGTGCCAGGAGATCCTTCGGAGTACCTCAGGATGACGGTTGCTTCGTGAAGTGCATCGGCCCGTTCTTGGCTGTCTCTTCTGTAGGACAGGCATTCCTGCCTGTCTCTACCCCCCTCTCCCCGCTTTCTGTGGCACAGACATTCCTGTCTGTGTCTCCCCCCGTCCCCCTGTCTTCGAGCGGGGCAGACATTCAGGTCGCTGCGATTCGGGACGGCCCGGACGCGACGGCGCGAATTGCGGTCGCGACGGCCCGCGAAGAAGAAGATTGAACCACAGAGGACACAGAGGCCACGGAGAGGAAGGCCCACCGCGGATCGAACGTCGCCCGCGAACGCCGCTACTGCAACGGCGGCTGCTCGTCGCGCGGTTTCGTCAGCACGTCGAACCCGCGCGCCTTCTTCTTCGATCGCCGGTTGAAAAGCACCGCCACCACAATCGCGGCTAACGGCATCAACACCAATACCAACAACAGATCTACCGCCATCATCGCCCTCCTGCGTTGCGCTGCCGGGTGAATGTCGCACGAGCCGCGCTCGGTTTGGGCATAGGCCAACAAACCTGTTCCTTTAGCGGCTTGTCCTCTGGGTGCCACGGTTTGGTACGCCAAGCCGTGCTGTGACGTCGACGCAGCCGACCCGGCTTGGCGTACCAAACCGTGGCACCCGACCGCTACGGCGAGGTACGTCCTGCTCTAGTTGAACGCGCCAGACACGGGCGGGCAAGCCGCCGGCGGCACGAGGATGGAGATTGGGGGAATCACGTGCTCGCGCCGCTGGTCGCCCATGTCCTACGCCGCCGCCCGCAGGACGCGGACCGACTCGCCAACGGGCATCGCAATACCGCCGCCGAGGTAGGCCTGCACGGGCCAGCTCATCGGGCCGGGCTGGCTGCGCGTGCCGTACCAGCAGGCCATCAGGTGGACGACGGAGCCGGGCGGCAACTCGGCTGGAAAGGCCACGTCGATCGTCGCGCGCTGCGTGTTGCCGCAGAAGCGCCACGCGCTTATGTCCATCGCCGCGTGCGGGCCCACGTAGCTGAAGACCGTCGCGCCGCGCGCATCGCGCGGTCGGCGGCGCACGCCGAAGATCTGCCCGCGCAGCGACAGCCGCACCGTTCGGCCCGACACCGACACCACGCGCACGCGCGGCCGCTCGTCCGGCGGCGCCACCGTCGTCCGCCGCCCGCCGCTCACCGTCAACCCGATCAAAATCTGCTGCGCCGCCGACAATTCTGTCTGTCCCCTGATGATCGAAACGATCGGCCTTACGACCAATTTCACGCGCTCGCGTGCCTGGTTCTTGTCGATCGTGGCCGCTCGCGACTGCATGCTGGGTTTCGCCGTGACCGCGTACGCCGCCAGGTAGGCCGCCGCCACCTCGCTCACCAGGTCCGACTGCGATTGTTGCAACCCGTAGCGCGATGGGTCCTCCGCGATGCCCGCAGCGAACACCCCGATCCAACTCGCGAAGTCGGCATCCTTCGATGGAAAGTAACTCTTGCGCATCCCGAGCCCGCCTCTCACCCGCGCCGCCACACCGGCCGTCGCGATCGCGTTCGCCGTCGTCTCATCGCAGCGCCGCACGCGCGACGCCACCCCTTTCTCATCGACCATCCCAATGCCCACTTAACCCCCCAGCCCGCAAATCTCCGCACGCCCGATATAAACCGCCACCCGCGTCCTGCAACCCGCCTCGCACGTCACAAATTCTTTCACCCCCATACCTCTGCAGCGCTGCAACGCCCCTCTGCACCGCTGCAACGTCATGCTGCAGCGCTGCAATGGCGCGCTGCACCACTGCAATGACGCGCTGCACCACTGCAATGGCACGCTGCACCGCTGCAATGTCGCGCCGCACCACTGCAGTGGCACGCTGCAGCGCTGCAGCGTCCCTACGCAGCGCTGCCGCGCCGTCCTGCAGCGCTGCAGCGTCTTCCCGCAGCGCTGCACTCCTGCGCCGCAGCGCTGCCGCACCCCCGCGCCCCACGCCGTGGGCTCGGGTCTCACCGACCGCGACCCACGCGCTTCGGTCGGCGCCCTAACACCGCGCAACGCCAGCTCCGCGGTCGACGCCGCGTCCATGCCCACCGGCGCATCCGCCGCCCCCGCCGCCGCAGCCTCGACCCCCGCCCCCATCACTCCCACCCCGTCACCGCCCTCCGCCGCCGCGCGACCGGCGACCGTGACCGCCGCGCACTGCGCCGCACGCGCCGATCTCTCCGGCCTGCAGTACGGCCCGCCCTTCCTGAGTCGCACCTCGCCATCTCGGGGTTCGGACGTGGAGCGTTGTACGCACGCCGAGTTGGAGCAGGCCCGGACGACGACATCAGTAGAAACTTCGCCACCCGCCACCGGTGTGCAGGTGCGGGCGGCGCGGTGTTGGCCATCGTGCGTCGGGACCTTATGATCGCGCGGCCCCATCCCACTGAGGAGCGACGACATGCTGATCCCGCCCGGCCGCGAGGCCGAAGCCGCCGTTTGGGCCCGCGCTGCCGAGGGCGTGCGCGCCGCGTCGTGGTTTGCTGGTGGGGGTTGGCTCATCTCGCAGATGGGGCCGACCGGGTTTCAGCTGTCGAAGCGAAACTGGTTCAACGACGACGGCCACGGCATTCACTTCGAGACGTGGACCACGCCCGAGGACCTCGCCGCCGGCGCGGTGCCGTTCCAGTGCCACATCATGCATGCCGGCCGCACGTTCCCCGGCACGGGTAAGAAGGCGGCCGCCGTCAGCCGACCTGTCCTTGCCCGCTGCGGCGCGGCGATCCGCGGCTGGGGTTACCACACGCCGCGCACCGCGGGCATGAGCCTCTGCTCGGCGCGGCTGCCGTTCGACTCGCTCGACGATCTGCCGGACATCGTGGCCCGCGAGTGCTCGCGCTTCGCGACGACGCTCGCCCCAGTGATCGACGAGATGCTCGCCTGCGTCCTGGCGGGTCGACCGATCCCCCGCGCGACGGGCGCCGGCGTGGCCCGGGCCGCCAAGCCTCGCGTGCCGGAGGCGTGGGGAACGTCGATCCTCCCGCCGTTCGAATCGCTGTCGGACGGCTCGGCCGCCTGGCAGACCGCCACCGAGGCGCGCGGCGAGATCGCCGTCACCCGCGACAAGCGCGGCACGCTGCGCGTCACCGTCGGCCCGCGCAGCCGCCACGGCTACCACGCGACGCTCCGCTGCCGCGGCCTCGCCTTCACGGCGGGCGCGAGCTACCGCGTGAGCTTCACCGCCCGCGCCGCGACGCAGTACCGCATCGCCGGCAACATCCGCCAGGCGGCCAAGCCGTTCCTCCCGGTCGGCTTCTTCCCCGGCCTGACGATCGGCACTGACTGGCAAACCCACACGTGGACGCTGATCGCCGACCGCACCGAACCCGATGCGTGCATCACCTTCGCGCTCGGCCAGATGCCCAACACCATCTGGCTGAAGGACCTGTCCGTCCAGCGCGCAGCGTGAACATGCCGGGCACCGACGCGGCCGCGCGTCACGATCTGGTGCGCCAGTTCGTAGGGTGGGATTGATCCCACCGCCCTCGCTTCGGCTAGGCGAGATGGTGAAATGTTTCCACCAGCGTGGGTCCGGTCGCTGCCGCCGCCGAAGCTCGGTCCCGGCCCGTCCCACGTGCGGTGTCTCGACGCAGACGGGTGGCCCAACGGTAGCCGCGAGATCACCGACGGCGTCGTGTATGCGTGGCGGCACGAGGACGCGTCGCGGATCGCCGCTTACGACCGGACGAACGGGAGGGCCTACTACTACTGGGCCACTCGGTAGCGCTCGGCGATGGGTTGGGTTCAGTCGGCGCACGCGGCGTTCGGCTTCGCGCCGCTTGACGACGGGCGGCGCGGATCATGTAATGCGGGCGCAAAGGCTGGGCCCGCTTCGGGCGTCATTCATTTATCTCAACGAAGGGTTTCGATGGCACAGGTACGGACGGTCGCCGCTTGGACGGCGATCGCGTGGGTGGCGGCGGTGGGCGCGGGCGTGATGGGGCCGACCGGCGCGGCGTGGGCGCAGGTGCCGGTGAAGGCGCAGCAGCCGTCGCAAGACGGGCGCATCGTGCGCGGGCCGGAGAAGGACTTGGGCGCGGGGAAGGTTTGGACGTGGGTGAAGCTGGACGGGGCCGGCACGCCGACGGCGGTCGGCGTCGACTTTACCGAGACAGCGCTGAACGACCTGCCGGCGGGCAACCCGGCGCTGGACGAGAAGATCGGCATGTGCTGCACCGGGCCGGAGTATGCGCTGGAGTTGCCGGCCGAGGCGACGAAGCTCACGCCATTTCAGCACGTGGTGGTGAACTGGCAGCCGCGCGGGCACGAGCCGGTGCCGATCTACGGCAAGCCGCACTTCGACTTCCACTTCTACATGGTGTCGAGCGCCGAGCGCACGGCCATCACCGCGACCGGCGACGACGTGGCCAAGTGCCTGGCGCCCGTGCCGGCCGAGCAGATGCCCGAGGGGTACATCTGCCCGCCCATGCCCGTGCCGCAGATGGGCGCGCACTGGCTGTCGAAGGCGGCCCCCGAACTGGCCGGCGGCACGTTCGGCGAGACGTTCATCTACGGCTCGTACGACGGCAAGGTGACCTTCTACGAGCCGATGGTGTCGAAGGAGTTCCTGGAGACGCGGCCGAACGTGAACAAGCCGATCGACCAGCCGAAGCAGTACGCAAAGGCCGGGCTGTACCCGACGACGTATCGCGTGCAGTACGTCGAGGCGACGAAGACGTACACGGTGGCGCTGGAAGGGTTGACGCAGCGGTAAGGCGACAAGTTCGTGAATCACACGACGCCGCGCCACCCCGCCGCTGGGGGCGCGGCGTCGTCGTTTAATTACTCTTTTCCTTAGGCCGCGTTGTTGTTCCCAAAGCACGGGGCTTCGGCGCATACTGTCGGCATCATGAACAAGCGCAGCATCGTTTCGATGGCGACGGCGGTGGTGTCGGTGGTGGGTTCGGTTGCGGGCATCGCGCGCGGGCAGGACCCGATGGTGATGTCGCCGATGTTTCCGTTCGTGTTGCCGTGGGACGACGTCAGCGAGAACGTGACCAACGTCAGCAGTTGGCTCGACGCGCCGGCGGGCAAGCACGGGTTCATCGCCGCGCGCGGGCCGCACCTGTACGCGGGCGAACAGCGGTTCCGCTTCTTCGGCGTGAACATGGCCTTCGGGGCGAACTTCCCGCAGAAGGACGACGCCGACAAGGTGGCCGCCCGCATGGCGCGGTTCGGCATCAACTGCGTGCGCTTCCACCATATGGACATGTTCGCGGCGCCAGCGGGCATTATGACGGCCGACATGAAGGGGCTGGACGCGCAGCAGCTGGACAAGCTGGACTTCTTCGTCGCGGCGCTGAAGCAGCACGGCATCTACAGCAACATCAATCTGCACGTGAGCCGCGTCTACCCGGACATGCCCGGGTGGGAGAACGCGCCGGACTTCCATAAAGGCGTGGACCTGTTCTATCCGCCGATGATCGAGGCGCAGCGCGACTTCGCGCGGCAGCTGCTGTCGCACGTGAACCCGTACACGGAGACCAGTTACGCGGACGAGCCGGCGGTGGCGATCGTGGAGATCAACAACGAGAACGGGCTGCTGCAGCAATGGTGGGGAGGCGCGCTCGACGCGATGCCCGAGCCGATCGAGCGCGAGCTGCACAACCGATGGAACGCCTGGCTGAACGGCAGGTACGCCAGCCTCGACGACGTGCGCAAGCAGTGGCAGGAAGGCGCCGAGCCACTCGGCGAGCCGATGCTGCGCAACAGCGACTTCGCCCAAGGCATGGACGGCTGGACGCTGGAGCGCCACGGTGAGGCTGACGCGAATGCGACGATCGACGAGAACGCGGGCAACGGCAACGGCGGGCGCGCGATTCGCATTACCGTGGACAAGCCCAGCAGCGAGTCGTGGCACGTGCAGCTGGTGCAGCCGGGCCTAAGCCTGAGCAAGGGGAAGGCGTACACGCTATCGATGCGCATGAAGGCGAGCGGCGACTTGAAGAACACGAACGTCGCGATGGCGCAGTCCGGCAGCCCATGGAACGTGCTGGCGAGCAGCAGCGTGCCGCTGACCGACCAGTGGAAGGACGTAACGCTCGTGCTGCGCGCCAGCGCCGATGAGCCCAACGCCCGCCTGATGATCGGCGGGCTGGCAGCGGCCAAAGGCGAGGTGTCGATCGCCAACCTTTCGCTGCGCCCCGGTGGGCGCGGCGGGCTGAAGGACGATGCGAAGCGCGGCGACATCCCGATCGTCACCAGGGCCCACTACGGCGCGCTGACCGAGTCGGCGCAGCGCGACTGGATCACGTTTCTGTACGAGACCGAGGAAACGTACTGGACCGAGATGAGCGCGTTCCTGAAGAATGATCTTGGCGTAAAGTCGCTGGTGGTCGGCAGCGCGACCGGCTTCAGCCCGTCATCCATTCAAGCTAAGCTGGACGTGGTGGACGTGCACGGCTACTGGCAGCACCCGCACTTCCCCAACAAGCCGTGGGACCAGGCGGATTGGGTGGTGAACAACCTGTCGATGGCGGGCGCCGAGGACGGAGGGCAGATCCCCGGCATGGCGCTGCGCCGCGTGGCGGGCAGGCCCTACATCTGCACCGAGTACAACGCCGCGTCGCCGAACACGCATTCGTCGGAGACGTTCCTGCTGCTGTCGGCCTACGCGGCCATGCAGGACTGGGACGGCATCTTCGCCTTCGCCTATTCGCACCGCACCGACGACTGGGCGGCGGGCAAGATCCCCAACTTCTTCGACATCGACCAACACCCCACCAAGCTCGTCACCCTGCCCGCAGCGGCGGCGATGTTCCTGCGCGGCGACGTGACGGTGCCGGACGCGCGAGCGGTGGTGAACGTGTCGCGCGAGGAGGCGATCACGCAGAGCATGAACTCTGGCCCCTGGTGGCACGCGGGCGCGTTGGGCATCGACCCGCTGACGGCACTGGTGGCGCCTGTGGCCATCGACACCGGCGACGCCACCCCGACGACGCAACCGGCGGCAACGACACCGGCGACCGCGGCAGCCGAGGCGACAACGGCGGCGGCCAATGCGCCGGTGAAGATTGATCCCCCCACCGCCGGGCAGCCGATCGTCAGCCGCGGTGGTGAGTTGACATGGGACGCGCAGCGCAAATACGTCACGATCAACACGCCGCGCAGCAAGGCGTTCATCGGGGAGATTCCGGCCGACCAACCGATCGCGCTGGGCACGGTGAAGCTGACGCTCAGTCCGAACCTGCAGAACTGGGCGGCGGTGTCGATGACGGCGATCGACGGGCCTGACTTTCAGTCGCCGGGCCGGTTCCTGATCACCGTCACCGGATCGGCCGAGAACACCCGCATGGGCTGGAAGAACGCCGAGCGCAACACGGTGGGCCGCGACTGGGGCGAGTCGCCATCGCTGGTGGAGGGCATCGGCGGCACGATCACGTTCGAGAACGTCGACAAGGAAACGTGGGCATGGGTGCTCGACGAGCGCGGCCAGCGACGCTTGGAGACGACGAAGATCAGCACGCCGACATCCAAGGGGTTCCAGTTCGGCCGCGAGTCGGGCACGATCTGGTATGAGGTGGAGATCGGCAAGGAATCAGCGTTGGTAGATCGGTAGCAAGCGGTACGGCACGGTGAGCGTGAGCACCGACATGCTGGTGCTGTAGACGCGGCCGGGTTCCTCACCCGTGCGGCTGGCGGGCCAACCGCCGTCGGGCATTTGCTGGGCCAGCAGGCGATCCATCGTGGGTGGCCAGACCGCCTGCCACGTTGCCCCGCCCGCTTGAAACGCGGCCTGCGCGGCGTAGTAGGTGGCGTAGTACGGGTAGCGGGTGGTCTCGGTGGCGAGGTTGTTGGCTAGGAACTCTGCGGCCGCCGCGGCCTCGGGGTAGTCGGCCGAATCCAGCAGGCGCAGGTTCAACAGACCCACGCCGGTCATCGCGGTGCTCGGCTCGTGGCCAGCCTGATACGCGAAACCCTTCTTGTCCTTTCGATAACACCGCAGCACGTACTGAACCGCGCGCGCCACGCGTTCCTTCGGCACTTCGATGCCCGCGTTCTGCGATGCCCGCAGCGCCAACGCGTTCCAGCCAGACAGCGACAGATCGCTATCGACCGACTGCGGCTCGTAGCGCCAGCCACCGGTGTCGTTGGCCGACTTCTTCACGTCCTGCGCGTCCAGGATCACCTTCACCGCCCGCGCGATGGCCGCCAGCATCTTCTGGCGGCGCTCGGGGTCGGGTTCGATGCCGGCCGCCTCGGCCAAGGCCAGCGTGGTGATGCCGTGACCGTACATCCGGCTGCCATCAACCTTGCCGAAGTACCCGTCCGCCGGCGCGACCGACAGCAGGTAATCGATTGCCGACCGAACCGTCTCCCCGTGCAGCCCCACGTCGGGAGTGTGCCCCGCCGCCAAAAATGACATGAGCCCCAGCGCCGTCATCGCGACGCGCGGCCCACCACTGTCCAGCGAGCCGTCAGGCTTCTGCTGAGCGGCCAAGAACGCCAGCCCGCGCGAGACGCCTTCATCCAATCGTGCAGGCAACGGATCGGCCTGCTGGGCGCGCACCGTGACCGGCGCAGCGAGCAGACAACCAATGACGATCGCCACGATGAACACCGGGAACCAGCCGCGTGAACGCGCCGTCAAGTGAAACAGTCGACGATTCATTTCGTCCCCCCATCGCCCGCCTTGCCGAGCGTTTCGAAGTACAACCGCACCGGTTCTTCGAACCCAACGGGGTCGGAATCGCGCCGCACCGCCGACGTCTCGGGCTTCGTGCCGACGCGCATGCGACCCCACTGCCGCAAGTTCGGCACGAGCGACATGATCCGCTCGGCGGCCTCGCCGTCACCAGCGCCGCCATCGGCGTTGACCGGGAAAAGGTTGAAGACCGACATCATCGACGGCACCGTCGCCATCCGTTCGCCCGCCGCCTGGTGGATCGATCGGTCCCATGCGCGCGTGAGCGCCGCCGACGCCACGCGCTGTTGCCGCTCGGCCGCCAACAGGTCGGGTGGTCGCATCTTCAGCGACCGCACGGCCGCGCGCGAAAACCAGCGGGCGGCCACCAACGGGTCGCGCTCGATCAGCTCATCCTGTGCCGCGAGCAGTTCCGCCTGCACCTGCTCGATCGCCTGGCGCGTCTTGCCAGCCGCACGCTCCAGCTCATTCGCATCGTCCACGCCGACCGACTGCGCGTACGCGCGCAGCGCAGGCAGCAGCGCGCGATCAATCGCCTCGACGCCTCGCCGGGTCGGCGGACGGTAATTCGACAGGTCGGCCGACATGCCTTCGGCCACCTGCGGCCGCACCGGCACAGCGGCGGCGTTCGTACGCGTGACGGCCTCAGCTAGATCGCGATCGGCCTGCGCAATCACGCGCTGCGCCGCAGGCAACTGATCGGCCGGCGTGGCATCGGCAGACTGCTTTGCCCGATCAAGGCGAACTGCGGCGTCGCGGCGTATGCCATCCGCTCGCGCCACCTGTGACAGGGCCTGTGGCATCGCAGCCAACTGCTCCTGCGCGGCCTGGATGGCGGCGATGGCCTCCTCGCGCCAGTCTGGATCGTCGGCGTTGCGCAGGTCCAGTCGAGTGTCGGCGTGAACCTCGCCGATCGCGTCGGTCAGCGTTTCCTGCTTCGTCGCCAGTTCGCCGGCGCCATTAGGCGGCGCGAGCCTTGTTTCCTCGGCCAGCGCCTGCTGTTGCGCCGCCAGATGGTCGATCCGCTCCGCCGCGGCCATCGTTCGCGCTGCCCGGGGCAGCGGCATTTCATCGCCGCCGTTGGCCTCTGGGGCGGCGGACTGCGTTGTCGAACGGGCCAGCGCGCGGTCAATGTGCGCCGCCGTCGCGTAATCGCGTGTGGCAGCGGCGGCGTTCGCTTCGATGGCGAGCGTCTCGGGCGACGCTTCGATCGATTCCTGTTCAGGTTGAACGCTCACGTCCACCTGTTCCAGCCCAGCCCAGGCAAACATGCGCCGCCGGCCCTCGTTCGCCACGCGCTGTCGGTCGGCCACCTCGTCGGACGATGGCCGGTCCTTCATCGGGCGGTTGGTCTCGTGATACCGCTGCAGCGCGAGCATCGACGCGGGATACAATTCGCGCGGCAGTGGATCGGTCGGCCGCGTGGTGGGCGCGACGCGATTCGTCTCGATGCGCGACGCCGCCTCGGCCGCCACGTGCACGTCGCGGGCGCGCACGAGGTCCGCATCCGGCCGGATCGATTCCGCCTGCGCGGCCATCGTCAATCGGTCGTCGAACCCCGTACGCTTGTGCGGCTTGGCGATCTCGACCGCCCAGGCATCGGCGGCCTTCGCAAAGTCGGGCAGTTGCTCCGACTGCATCACCCGATCGGCCGCCTCCACGCGACGCTGCAACTGCTCGGCGACATCGCCGGCGCCGGGGTTGATCTCCAACTGCTTCAGCGATTGCGCAAAGTCCTCCGACAACCGCTTGATGCCAGCCTTAAGCACTTCGGGATAATCCGGAACGGCGGCCCGCGTGGTGGCGGCGGCGACGTTCTCCCGCTCGGCCAGTGCCGCGATCGCCCGCTCGCCGATCGCCAGCGTGGCCAGCATGTCCCGCAGTTCCCGTGCCCGCTTGACGGATTCGTCGATCTGTGAACGGGCGCCCTCGCGGTCGCTGCGAATGCCGATCAGGCGTTCACTGGCCAACAGCTGTTGCTGGGCCACGTCCAGCGCAGCGGCGAGCGCGACGGACATCTCGTGTGACCGGCTGCGCAGCGTCGCCCGCAACAGCGACTGCCGCAGCACCGCCGCCGACTCACCCACGCGCGCCACCGCCCGGTTCGCCTCCGCGACTGCCGACAAGTACGCGCCACCACGCGCCGGCTGTTTGGCCAGCGCCTCGAACGCCTCGGCGGTCGTCGCCCACGCCTTCAACAATCCCTCGGCCACCGTGCGGGCGGCGCTCAGTTCCACCACCCGCTGGTGCGCGTTCATGTCCATCGACCGTGGCGACACCAGCGCCGTGACCGGGCTGCTCTCGGCGGTTTGCGACCGGCCGTCGCGTGCCTGAACGGTCACCGCGATCACGTCGCCCACGTTCACGTTCAACGCCGCCAGATCCAGTGGGTACGTCTGTTCCTGCTGTCGTGGGTCGCCGATCACCTTCAGCCCGATGCGGAGTGACGCCACGCCATTCACCTTCACCAGCGCCGCAAGTTCGCTGACGCCGTAATCATCGAACGCCTGGTACGACAGCGGCATGAGGTCGCGCGGGCCGGGCCGTGGACCCTCACCGGAGTCAAACACGCGCACCAGTGGTGGGCGATCGGGCAGGGCGCGGATCGCGTACTTCCCTAACTCGTTCGTTGCGCCCCGCTCGCTCGTGAGCGCAACGCTGTAGCTGGCGTCCTTCAGCACCGGTAACGTCACCTGCCGCACGTTTGTCTCTAACGTGCGCGCTAGTTGGAGTTGCTTATCCCCCACCTGCAGGGCCGCCGCCAAAAGGGGTTCGGTCGCGGCGATGGTTACCGTGGCCTGCGTGCCCGCGGGCGCTTCGATCAGGCCGGTACGATTGCTTACGATCAACGGTGGGCGCTTCGTGTACTCGGGGTAAACGTACCGAATGCGGAAGTCGGTGATCAGCGGCCGGCGCAGCACCTGCACGTCGTATGTGGGCGTGACCGCGTCGCCACCGGTGACGAAGTACCGCACGTCGCTGCTGAGCGTGTCGAACCGATGCACGAAGCCACGCTCGGTCTGCACCATCGCGTGCTGCGACCCCACCTGCCCTCCGGCCGACACCACATGCAGGCGCGGCACGTCGCTGCCCAAGCGATCGGCCGTCACCAGCACCGACAGCGACTGCCCCTGCTGCACCTGCGCCGCCCCCGGCATCACGTTGAGCCGCGTGGTGGTGACCGGTGCGATGTCCGCCAACGGCAACGCAGCACGCGCAGCCAGTTGAGGCAGGTTGAGCCAGCGGATCGGCAGGCAGGCCAGCACGGTGATGCACGCGATACCCAGCAGCACCCACGGCCGCGCGATAAGGCGCAACGGCAGCAGTGGGCGTGGGTCGGCGTCCTTCGCCTGCGCGGTTGTCGACTCGACGACCTGCTGCAGCATCGCCACTGATCCGTGATACGCCTGCGGCCCGAGCAGCCGCGACGTAACGGTCGACAGCCGCTGCTGCCAGCGTGGGTCGCACCGCTCAGCCAGTTCGCTGGTCGCCTCGTAGTCTGTTCGGCCGCGTGCCCATCGCCACAGGACGGGCAGGAAGACGGTGGCGGCGAACGCGATGTTGACGAGCAACAGCGCCAACCTAATGCCGCCGGGCAGGCGCAGCAGGCGATCGACCAGGCACGACGTCAGCCCGAACAGCACGAGGATCGCCAGCGCGCGACCCGTTGCGCGCAGCAGCGACAGCTTGCGCTGCCGTGCCGCAAGGGCCGTCAGGTAGCCTGCAATCGATGCGGGCAGGAGGTTGTCTGACGCGCGCTTCATCATCCTACGTTACGACCTTCGCTTACTTCGTGTTGATGACGCCAACGGCGGGTCACGCCAATCCAAGCCGTTTGCGGAGCGCCCACTCGGTGCCAAGGCAAGCCAGCACGAACAGGAACAACTGCGGGCTGTCCCACAGCGACCACCGAGCCAGACCGTACCGCGCGTCGCCCGCCGCCAGCAGACGCTGCGGTAGATCTTCGAATGACTCCACGGTTGCATATGCACCGCCGGTCGAGTCGGCCAACTGCTTCAAGAACTCCGGGTCGGACGCAACGTTCAGCATCTCGCGATTGGCGTCCACCTCAACAAACAGCGGCACGTGTGGCGAATCGGGCCGGTCGATCGATAGATCGTATCGCCCGCTGGCCAAGTTGGTGAGCCGCGCTTCAAAACGGTCATCGCCAGCGTCGGTCGCGGCCATGACAACGTCGGGCAGTGCTTCTCCATCGCGCGATACTTTCAGGACCATCGACTCCGTGGGCGCGTCGGCATCATCCTGCGGCTGCACGCGTGCCCGCACAGTCGCGCTTCCCCCAGGCGACAACGTTACGGCGTCCACGTCGATCGCTGCGCCACCACCGCGCGCGGCATAGGGTTCACCCGCGGCATGGCGGATGAGTTGCAGTAAAAATCGGTCCTGGTCGCGCTCGCCGATTTGTCGCCGCCAACGCCACGTTTCGTTCAGACCGACAAACAGCACCCGGCCGCTGCCGAGGCGCATCTGCGTCATGACCGGCGATTGCGAGTCCGGCTCGATCAACAACGGCTCGGCGGTCGGCTTGAGCCCCGAGAGCGGCAGCACGCGGAAGAGCTTGGGCAGCTCTTGCCATCGGCGGGCCGATTCGTCGGCATCATCCGCCAGGCGCAGCGACACGATATCGCGCGCCAGCGGCGCCGGCGCGACGCGCAGCGTCGGCCGTTCGCCCGCCCAAACGCGCCATGCGTACCGCACGCCCGCGCGCAACGGCAGCAGGCTGGCCGCCTGCGGCTGCTGCGCGTAGCCGTCCAGCACGCGCTCATCGTTGGCCAAGATGATAACGCTGCCGCCGCGCGTCGAAACCATCTGATTCAGTGCATCCCACTGGGCGCCGTTTAGCGACTCCACACCGATATCGCACAGGATGATCGCGTCCTGCGCCAGTATCTCCGCTGGCGACAACGGCAGCTTCACCTCGCGCGCGACGACGATCGCCTCCTTCAGCTGCGCCCACGCGGCCCGCTGAAGCGCGTTGCGTAGGTACTGAAAATCCCACGTCGGCGAACCGGCGTAAGCAGCGATCCGCAGTTTCCCCGCGAGCGCGCGCATGCGGTGTGATGCGGTGTTGTTGGTGTCCGTGCGCTCGCCGGGTTGAGGCGGCAACGCGACGACAACATCCAGCACACCCGCGGGCTCGGCCTTGAAGGTGAAATCAACGGTCGCGTCACCGTCGGCCGCTGGCGAGACCTGCTTCGTCTGTTCGACGTTCCCAGCCTTCAGTCGCACGTCTATTGGCCCAGCGAACCGGCCGCTGGTGCGCACGCGTGCCTGCACCGTCACCGTCTCGCCAACGAATGGTCGCAGCGGCGCAGAGACGATCTCTACCGACGCATCCCGCGGTGGCACGGCCGGCGCGACGTTAACCGGGAAGACCGGCGCAGCCGTGGCCGCGTTGGGCTCCGCATCGGTCGCCACCTGTCGACCATCGGTCCAAAGCACCACGCCCCGCACCCGGCCGGGCCCGAAGCGCGCGATGGCGGCCGACACCGCATCACGGCTGTCGCTGCGCGCGGCTGCGGGCTCGACGGACGTGATGGACGCCAGCGTGACGGGCGCAGCCCCATCGTCGGTGGCGGCGTAGACGAACAGCGGCACGTCGACCGGTAGCGCCGCGGCCACGCGGGCCGCGCCTTCGGCCGCCAACTGATAGCGCGAGCGCTGCCCGACCAGATCTGCGGCTGCGCGAACGGTGGGATAGGTGCGGTACCGTTGCCCATCACTCCGAGCCGCAGCGTTGGCCATCGCGTCGGCAACGCGATCAGCGCGGGCGC
Organism: Tepidisphaeraceae bacterium; assembly: GCA_035998445.1. NCBI lineage: Bacteria > Pseudomonadati > Planctomycetota > Phycisphaerae > Tepidisphaerales > Tepidisphaeraceae > Tepidisphaeraceae bacterium. Next base: position 137,462 of record DASYHQ010000050.1, read on the forward strand.
GCAGCGTAGCGTCGGACGCGTCGCCGTCGCCCATCGCCCGGATGGCGCGCAACACGTCTTCATCCAAGGCCGGCACGTCCGTAGCGACGAGTTGTCGCCGGGCCTCGTCCACGGCAGCGCGCGCGTCGGCTGTCAGGCGGTCGAGCGATTCCGCATCGCTGCCCGAGGGGTCGGCCAGCCGGGCCTCCGCCCGCGTGCGCTGCAGCGCATCCAGCGCGGCCGTCAGTGCATCAATTTGTTCCCGGACCCGCACGTGAACGGGGTCGGCCCGCTCGGCGGGCAGGCGGCCGACGGCGCGGGCGATGGCCACGCGGTCGGCCGGTGTGCGTTCGTCGACGATGCTCATGCTTTGCGACGCGTCGATCACCATCAGCACCGCGCCTCGGTCCACCTGCGGGTTCGGCGCCGCGAGGTTCGGCTTCAGCACCGATAGCATGAGCAACACGATCGCCGTGATGCGTAGCAGCGGCAGCGCAGCGCGGGCCGCCCAGTGCGACATGCGCGCCTGCGGTCGGTACGCCCAAACAACGAACGCGATCGCTACGATCAGAAGCACCAGTGTGGCCGGCAGCGCGCTCAGGTTGTCCCAACTGAAGCGTGCCATCAGCCGCGCCCTCCTGCCGACCAGCGGCGTGCAAGCAGCATCTCGCTCATCAGCAGCACGCCACACAGCGCCAGTAACGAGCCCCACAGCTCGCGCCCCCGGCGGTCGCGCGAGAGCGACCATGGCACGGGCTGCTGACTTAGGTCAATGCGCTGCGCGCCCATCGCTCCGGATATCTCATCCCACCGCGCGATCGACAAGGGCGTGATGTCCGACTCATCTCGCGACGGTCGCATGACGAACGGCGTCGTCCGCTGGCCCGTTCTCGTGCGATAGCGCACCCGATACAAGCCATCGACAGAAGTGTCGTCGTACCGCACCTCGGTGCGCGCGCCGTTGCGGTAGACGGCTGGCGATACGGTGCGGCCGCTGGGGAGTTGTACGCGTACGTCACCATCAATGGGCTCATCGATCGTGAGGACGATTGGCTCGCCCGGCGCCACGTTGCGCTCGCGGTCGCCCGATGCAAGGTGGCGCACCATCGACTGCACGAACGGCAGGTAAAAGCTGGACAGCGGCAACGCCGACCAGTCCGCATCCAAGCCCGTCGTCATCAAGGCCACACGCCCACGACCCCAGGCCGACTCGACCAGGAACGGGCGGCCCGAAGCATAGGTCACCGCCACCGTGGCATCGGGCTGGCGCGGCGTGACCGGGAAGTATCGCCCAATGACCACGTTCGGAATAGGGTCAGGCCGGCCGCGCAGGAAGGAAAGCGCCGGGTGCAAGAAGTCGACGCCGAGGATCGCTGTCGCCTCTGCCCCACCGGCGGACGTGGGTGGTTGCAGTTCGGCGGGCAGAATGCCGGCGCCGTCGCGCCAGAGCTGCGCGTTGTACTGCTGCGCGTCCACCAGCGTGCCGGGCGCGATCAGGAGGCCGCCACCTTCGTACACGAACTGCTCGATCGCCTTTACGCTGGCCGGGCTCAACTGTCCCACGTTGGCCAGCACCAGGACCTGCTGTGCGTCCAACATGGCGGGCTCAAACTGCTCGGCCGGCACCACCGTGACGGCGGCGGGGTCGACGCCCTTCTTGCCGGCGGCGGTGTAAGGCGCGACGGCAATGCGGAAGAACGTGGACTCCGACGCCGCCGCGTCGCCGCGCTCGTCACCGCTTAGTAATAGCACGCGTACCGGTGGCGTCACGCTGACGACGGCACGCAGCGCGTCGTCGGTTTGCAGGCCGGGCGCGGCGATGCGCGCCTCGATCAGGTGCGAGCCGGGCGTGGCAAAGCTGGTCGTGAAGCGGGCCGTCGCGGTCTCGCGCGCGGCGACGGCGAGCGTCTGCTGCGCGATCTCGCGCGCGCCGCGGTGCAGCGTGACCGGCACCGATGGCTGCGCCGTCGGGCCGTAGTTGCGCACGCGCACCTCGACGGTGGCCCGTTCGTCGACGATCGCTGGCGTCTGGACGAACTGCACCGATTCCACCGCGACGTTCTCGGCCAGTTCGCCCCCAACGGGAAAGATCGACAGTCGCGCGCCGGCCGATGCATCAATAGCCGCGTCTCGTCGCCACGCGCGGGCAAAGTCGAGCGTGACGTTACGCCAGTTGGTCGCCTGCCGATCGCAGACGATGAAGATTCGGCCATCTTGCTGCGGCGCGGCGCGTTGTAATAACCGATCGGCGCGGTTCAGTTCCTGCGCGAAATCGACGGCCCGCCCCGCCGGTCGGGCGGCTGCGATGCGGGCGGCGGTCGTGCGCAGATCGGTGGTGGGCGAGAGTTCGGCATCGTCCTGTGCCTGACCGGCGAGCAGCAGCGCCACACGGTCCCCCTGCCGTAACGTCGCCAGCAGCTTCAGGGCTGCCTCGCGAGCGGCTTCCATGCGCGATTGGTTACCCTCGACGATCGCCATGCTTGGCGAGCAGTCGAGCATCAGCACGACCGTCGCAGGCCCGCCGGGCGCAAGGGCCGCCCACGATTCACTGGTGATCGGGCGGGCCATCGCCAGCGCCAGCAGCGCGACGATCAGCATCCGCATCGCCAGCAGCGCGTACTGCTTCAGCTGGCTTGACTGCCGATCGCGCGGGTCGGCCCCGTGCAGGAACATCATCGCGCCCCAGTCCACGCTGCGGTACCGCGCGCGGCTTAGCAGGTGTAGCACCAACGGCAACAACGCGCCGCCGAGGCCTGCGAGCATGAGGGGGTTGAGGAAGGTCATGGGAACGAGCGTTCTACGGTCAGCCTCTCGTTTACCAGGGTTCAGGCAAGGGGGGTCTCATGAGGATTTGCTCTCAAAGCACAACAGGCCGACACCTCGCGTGCTATGTCATCCCGAGCGGAGCCTGAGGCGACGGGAGGGATCTCAATTGGCCGCGCAGTTCTCGCCCAGTGGAGCTGCCTCAGGTCGGCAAGCCTCCCAGCGGGATGACGCGGGTTCTGATAACGCCCTTCATTAGCTACTCCGGCGTTTGCCGCCGTTCGAAATCACCCTCACTTAACCCTCTCCCGGCGTACCGGAAGAGGGACCGGAATTGGCTACCCAAGCATCCTTTGAACCTATCGCCTCGCCGTACCACCGCCACTGCCGCCTCCGCGCATGTGCAGGAACTGCGTGAGCGAATCGATTAGCGGACGGTCGGTCATCAGCGTGTGGAACTCACTTCCGAGCGCGCGGGCGCCGTCGGTCAGGTCCTGGCGGTGCTGGCGGAAACGGTGCAGGTACGCCTCGCGCACGAGCGCCGGCTCGCAGACCGTCGCGGCCTCGCCTTCCAGTCCGCGGAAGCGCGACCAGGTGCGGAACGGAAACTCGACCTCGTCGGCGTCCAGCGTGCGCAGCAGGATCGTCTCGTGGCGGTCGTGGCGCAGGCGTGCCAAGCACTCGCGCACCTGTTCGACCGGGTAGAACAGGTCCGAGACGATGATCACCAGCGCCCGCCGATCGAGCCGGTTGGCCACATCGTGCACCGCGGCCTGAAGCGACGACTGACCGGCGGCGGTGGAACGTTCGAGCACGTCGATAATGCGCGACAGCTGCGCCTGCCCCGCGTGCGGGCCGATCCAGCTGGCGACCCGCGACTTGAAGACGGCCAGGCCGACGCTCTCCGTCTGCCCCAGCATCAGGTACGCCAGCGACGCGGCGAGCGTCGAAGCGTAATCGAACTTCGACCCTGCTGCCGATCGGTAGGCCATCGATCCGCTCGCGTCGATCATCAGCACGCAGCGGAGATTGGTCTCCTCGTCGTACTCCTTGATGTACGGCCGATCGGTACGGCCCAGCACGCGCCAGTCGAGCCGGCGCGGTTCGTCGCCGGGCGTGTAGAAGCGATGCTGGCGAAACTCGACGCTGGCGCCCTTCACCGGGCTCTTGTGCTGCCCGACGGTGCTGCCCTCCACGACGCGCCTCGCCGACAGCTGCAGGTGGTTCAGCCGTTCGATCAGGTTCGGTTCCAGCAGTCGCGAAACGTAACTCATCGGCAGCCTATTCTATGCGCGCCGGTGCGGGTCAGGCGTTGTCTTCGTCTGGCTCGTCGGCCATCGTGGGCGTGCGCAGGTCGATGACGACGGTGCCGGCCGCGGCGTCGCCGGCGCGCTGGCCGAGCGGGGAGAAGACGACCAGCAGGATCGGTAGTAGGAACGGTGCCAGCAGCGCGATGTCGACGATGCGCAGAACGTTGCGAACCAGGATCGCCGACACCGTCGGTCGCACGCCCTGCAGATCGACCACGGCCAGCCCAAAGATCGCCTTGCCGAGCGTGCGCCGGAAGATCAGTTCGGAGATAGTCGTGTGCAACAGGTAGACCGCGATGCCGATCAACCCTTGCGCCGTCGCGGCGAGCGTGGGGGAGACGATTTCGTCGGGCTGACGGCGCAGGTAGTACACGACGCCACCGATGATCAACGGTAACGCGTCGACCGTGGCCGCCGACATGCGAATCCAGAACTTGGCGGCGCGTGGGCGGTCGCGGCGGGCCATCGTCTCGCGCACCACGTCGCGCTGCCGGTACGACGCCATGATCGTCACCGCCAGCATTACCACCACGCCGATGTTCACAATGCTGAACCACGCCGGCTCTTCATCGGGTGGCGCCAGCAGACGCACCGGTTGCGGTTCACCGACCGGCTGGCCGTCCCAGGTCAACCGTTGCTCGGTCACCTTACCGTCGGCGGCGACGTTGATGGTCCGCAGTGTGCCCAAGGCCGACGCGACGGTCGAACTTTGGCTTGCGGGCACGGCCGTCGTGGTAGCGAGCGTATTGGTGAAGTTGTCAACCGGGACGATCCGGCTGGCGCTGCCATCGCCGGTCCAGATCCAGGCGCGGTGCTCGCCCTGCACACCGCCGAAAAACGCAAGCGGGCCGCCATCGATAGGCGTGGTGGACGTTACCTGCCCATTGGCGGGGTTGATCGTGAACAGCGTCGAGTTGCCCGGCGAGCTCGTGACGGAAACGATCACGCGGTCAGCCAGCGGGAGGATCTCGGCGCCGTTGATCAGGTCGAGCGGTGGCTGCGTGGGCAGTTGGACGATCGGCCTCCAGATGGCGCCGTCCAGCCGAAACAGCACGACGGCGGAACCGGTGGTGGCCGGTTGCGTCGCCGGGCCGGTGGCTGCCGCTGCGGGACCGGTGCTTGGGGCGGTAATCGTCGTCGTGGTTGTCGCGGCGCGGGGGCCGGTGGTGGGACGGGTCGCGGCGCGGGCGCTGTCGATGCCACCGGGCACGGTGCCGACGGCCCAGACGCTTTGCGCTTCGGCACCGATGGCCAGGATGCGGCCCCCCGCCGGCAACGGCGTGCCACCACCACTGCCACCGGGCCACACAGCGATCCAGTCACCGTCATCGGCCAGCAGGATCGCGCGGTCGGTCCAGCGCGACAGCGCGACCACGCGCTCGGGGATGCGCGCAACAACGGAGAAACGTTCCTGGCCGAACGTGCGCTTGTAGATCGTGCTCTCGATCGGCGTGGTGGCGCTGCCGGTCGGCTTGCCAACGGCCAGCCAGAACCCGTCGGCCGACCCGGTTGCCGCGACGCTGCCTGCAGCGGCAGCGGTGGTGGCAGCCGTCGTCGTCGGCAGGGTCTGGGCCAGTGCCGGTGATGCGAGGAGGACCAGGAACAGGAGGACGAGAAGATTACGGGCCGCACGCTTCATCGACTTGGATCACTTTCGCCACACCGGGCTTGTTCAGGGGCAACACGAACGCTGCGTCTTTCGGGAAACCGTTGCGCGACAACAACGGGTCGCGCAGGCGAAGGATCATACGGGAACCGGTGTCCGGAAACGACAACGTGTACACCGTAGCGACCTTAGCGCCGGTGTCGGCGTTGCGCTGGGTGGTCACGGGCTCGTGGTTGGCCAGATCCGCCCGCAGCAGCACGCGGCCGTGCTCGCCGTAGAGCATCACGCGCACCGGCAGCAGCGACTTGCGGTCGTACCAGACCTCGCGCTGGGCAGCCCACTGGGTTGGCTGGCGCACGTTCCAGGTGACCATATAGACGTCCTGGTCGTTGTTGAACCGCAGCACGGGGGCCGGCAGGTTGAGGAAGTTGCTGTCGATGCGCCCCACGCCCAGCACCTGCGCGATCAGGGTCGGGTCGAGCGGGACCTGCTGCGAGCAAGGCGATCCGACGAACCGCATGCGCCCCCACCACATCGTGTCGACCTCAGGGCGAACGGTGAGCCAGTAGGTGTCGCCGTTGGTGCCGAGGGTCATGATCTCGCCAAGGCCGACCTTCTTGCAGTTAAGCCGAAAATCGCCACCGGCGCGATATTGCAGTTCACCGTCGCCGTCGACGTAGGTCTCCTTCTGGCGTTCGTCGACGATCCAGGCTTGAAACGTGTGCCGCGACCAGAGGGTGGGGAGTTTCTCGTTGTTGGCGTTGACCTCATCGACCACGGCAGCCAAGGGCAGCGTGGGACCGGCGTAGTAGGTGGTCGGGCGGATGTCCGGCGGCGACGGACAGCCCGTAGTCAGGGTTAGAATTACGAGAAGCAGACTCGCTATGAACGACGTGCGGTACATCAATTCACCCCTCGTTCAATATTTCCGTGAGCTGTCGGCTGACGTCGGCGACCTGTTCTTCGCGCAAATGCGGGTTCAGCAGGTCCAGCGGTTCGTCGCGGCCGCGGAGCTTCATCGCCCAGATCTCCTTACCGTCGTCGTTGCGGCTGCCCTCGTAGCTCAGGATGCGCTTACGCATCAAAATCAGCCCGAGCACGAAGCGGAAGTTCAGTTTGGGCTCTTCGGTGGCCTCGCCTAGGCGTTCGAAAAGTTCGGTGAGGATCGCGTCGTCGACGAACAGTTTCTTCTTTTGTTCCGGCCGGGGCATGGTGGTCTGCCAGAAGGCCAGCAGATCGGTCTTGTCGATCGCATCCCAATGGTCTGGCAGGACGTCGACGCGCTGCAACCCCGTCGGCGTGTCGCGTAACGCAGCGAAGAAGCGCATGCCGGGCTCGATCGAGTTGCCGGAGACCGAGCACGTGCCGCCGGGGCGGGACATGTCGTACGTGCCGGGTTTGGGCGGGCTGGTGGTGGCCAAGTCGAACCTCCTGTTTGACGGCGAGACGGTGATTCTTAATCTCCGTGCTTCATCGAAGTTTAGGCGAGCTCAATCGACGACAAAACTGCGCGATTCCGATCCTCCGTCGGCCACGTCGAATCGTACCGATTTGGCGCACTTTGGACAGCGGGCGGCATAGTGCGTGCCGTCGGCGGAGCGGTAGACGCGGACGTAGGTTCGGCAGCAGTTGAACATGACGCTGAGGAACGGGCGGGACGCGGGGGTTCCGGCGCTTGCTGCGCCGGTGGAACCCGACGCCGCTGAAGCGGTGTCGCCGTGGGTTCCGATCGTGACGCGATAGTCGCGTGGGTCGCGTGGTGTTGCCATGATTGTCCGCTCCGGCCCCTCTCCCGGTATTCCGGGGGAGGCTGAGAGGGGGTGAGTTTGCCTTAATAGATTCGCCAGCCGTTCGAAGCACCCCCACCCTAACCCTCCCCCGGAGTACCGGGAGAGGGAACCAGACGAACTCACTTGAAGCTTTACCGGCTCTGTTCGTACCGCGCCCAAATGCGCGGCGACACGCTTTGCACCAGCGTCAGCGCCCGCGAGCGCAGCTGATTTACCGTCGCCTCGATCGAGCGCACGTCGGCAGGGTCGGTAATCTCCGGCAAATTCGCCCGCACGCTGTAAATCGCACAGCGGACGGTCGCCATCGCCAGATCGGCACAGACGGCCAGGTCGCTCAGCAGGTATGGGTTCACGTGGTCCACCTGCGCGTCGGCGATCTCCAGCACGCGCACCGCGGTCGCGCCGATCGCTTCCGGCACGCGCACACACGCCAGAATCGCCGCGTTCAGCGTCGCCTGCTTGTCGGGGCCGTCGGGCATCTTCTTGGCGTCGCGCAAGGCTTCGAACGCGGCCTGATCTTCGATGACCAGCTGCGCGAACAGGTTTCGCGCGTTCAGCAGTTCCCGCTGGGCGGCCGTCAGTTCGTCGGTGAAGGCCTCGTGGCCCTTGCGCCCCACGCTGTAGTTGATCACCATCTGCCCCATGGTGACTGCCAGCGCCCCCGCCAGCGCCGTAACGGCCCCACCACCCGGCGTGGGCGTGCGGGCAGCGGCGGCTTCGAGGAAATCGTGGATCGTGCTGGTAGTGTCTTTCATGGGCCCAACATGCGGTGCAATGCGATTCCGCGGCAACGGCGAACTGATTAAATGTGCCACCGGCGGCTTGCCCGCCCGTGTCTTTTCTTCGACGAAGACACCGGTGGACAAGCCGCCGGTGGCACACATTCACAGGCGGCGCTCCCCTACGTCTCGGGATTGTCCTGCTCGATCTCGTTCAGGTAGGTCAGGGCCCGTTCCAGTTCGCTCTTGAGGTGACGGACGCGCAACAGGCTCTTTACGCGCGTCAGCAATTCGAGCTTGTTGACGGGTTTGCTGACGAAGTCGTCGGTGCCGCACTCGCTGGCCTGTTCGATATCGCCCAGCTCGTTCAGGGCCGTCACCATCAGGATCTGGATGTCCTTTGTCTTCGGGTCGCTCTTGAGCTTGCGGCAGACCTGATAGCCGCTCATCCGCGGCATCATGATGTCCAGCAGAATCAGATCCGGATTGTGCTCGGCGACCTTCTCCAGCGCGTCGACCCCGTCTACCGCGATGGCAATGCGCACCGGCAGCGCTTCCAGGAACGCCTGCAGCAGTTCGACGTTCTGCGGGTTGTCGTCGACGATGAGCACGGTCGACTGCGGCAAGAACGACTCGCTGTTAATGTCCGCCTGGGCGGCTGCGGGATCGGTCGGCGGAAATGCGTCGGTCATGCGACAAGTTATATCCGACGGGCACCGCCCTTTCGAGTTTTTGAGGCCAGTCGACGACCGACGACCGGTTATCGGACGGTGACCTCCTCGCCATTCGGGCGAGGGCCGGACTTGGTTGCGGTGCCAGATAACCCGAGTGTCATCCCGAGGAAAGCGGCAGCGACCCGAGGGATCTAGAACATGGGAGAGTCACTCGGATGTGGGAGATCCCTCACGTCGCTACCGCTCCCGTTCGGGATGACGCGCACTTCCCTTCGGGCACGCCTCGGAAGGAGAGGGGACCGAAACGAGCCCGTCTCAATCCGCGAACAGTTTCGAAAGAAAACGACAACTCTCATCCGCGGCGGCCTGGGGGTTCTGCGTGTGCGTGTAGAGCTCGACGGTCGCGAAGCGATCGTATTGAATAGCCCGCAGCGACTGTTTCAGTTCATCCCACGGGAAAGTGCCCTGACCCGGGATCATGTGGTAATGCTTGCGGCCCGGCAGATCCTCGACGTGCAAATTCCAGATCCGCCCCTGCATCAGCGACACGACGTCCGCGATTGGCTCGCCAATGACGACGCTATGACCAATGTCCAAATTCGCCCCCAACCGCTGGCTGCCTAGCCGGTCACACCAGTCGCGCAGTTCGGCGATGTACTCGACGTATAGGCCGGGCTCGCACTCAATACCGACATCGATCCCCATCGACTCAGCAGAGTCCAAAATAGGTTTAATCGATTCCACGAACTGAGGGGCCGCCCGGTCGGGTGGCATGCCCCCGAGCAGCCGGCCGCTCGTAATGCTGATGTTGCGCGCCCCGATGGCCGCGGCGAAGTCGAGCGTCTTCAAAATCATCCGCTGGCGGTCGGCCCGCATCGTCGCGTCCGGGCTGATCAAACTCGGCTCAAAGTACGGTTCCGCCGGCGCGTGCCGCCAGTAACCGAACGAGCAGTTGGCGTTGACGTTGGAGACCGTCAGTTCCAGCCGTTCCAGTTCATCCAGCACGCGCGCTGTGAAGGCGGTGTCGATCGCGTCCGGATATGCGTGCGGCACGTCCGCGAGAATCTCGACGCCCTCGAACCCGGCGCGCTTAATGCCCGCCAGCGCGTCGAACAGCGTGTGCTTCGTGTAGGCGTTAGTGGAGAAGGCGAGCTTCATGTGTGGTACGGGCGGCTTCTGGCACCTCTCCCCTTACTCATGGGAGAGGCTGGGTGAGGGTGATTTCGTTCCAAATGAGAGGCGCCAGCAGTTCGAAATCACCCTCACCTAGCCTCTCCCGGAGTACCGGGAGAGGGACCGGAGGAGCTCGTCTGCTAGCGATCAGCTAATGTCCCTCCGCCGGCTCGCCCAGCAGCTTCTTCAGTTCCTTGAACTTGTCATCCAGCATCGCCTTGCTCGGCGCTTCCAAATTCAGGCGCAACAGCGGTTCGGTGTTGCTCTTGCGGACGTTGAACCACCAGTCGCCCATGTCAACGGTGATGCCGTCAAGGTAGTCGCTCTTGCCGGTCTTATACGCCTCGGCGATCTCGCGGATCTTGGCGTCCTTGTCGTCGACGAGAAAGTTGACCTCGCCGGTCTGGAAGTACTTGCTGAACGGCTTGAGCTGCGCGCTGGCCGGGGCGGCCTGCTTCGACAGCACCGACAGCACCTTGGCGAACGCAATCGCCCCGCTGTCGGCGTAAAAGTTGCCCTGGAAGTAGAAGTGCCCGCTCAGTTCCCCGCCGAACACCGCCTTCGTCTCGGCCATCGTTTTCTTGATGAACGCGTGACCAACGCGGTCGCGCTTCGGCACGCCACCTGCCGCCTTGATTTCGTCGGGCACCACATGGCTGCTGCGCAGATCGTAGACGATCGTCGCGCCGGGCTGCTCGATCAGGAAATCCTTGGCCATGACCGCCGTCAGGATGTCGCAACCGATCGTCTGGCCTAGTTCGTCGACGAAGAAGCACCGGTCGGCGTCACCGTCGAAGCAACCGCCGAGGTCGGCGCCCGTCTCGCGCACCTTGGCCTTGAGCATGTCCAAGTTCGAATCGACCAGCGGATTGGGGTCGTGCACGAAGCTGCCGGTGATCTCGAAGAGTAGCGGGATGATCTCGAGGTTCGGCACGTCGTTGAAGACCAGCGGCACCATCTTACCCGCCATGCCGTTGCTGGCGTCGACCACGACGCGCAGCTTGCGCTTCAGGTCCATGAACTGCAGCACGTGTTTGCGGTACGCCGGCCAGAGGTCCTGCTCGACGATCTGCCCCTTCAGCCCCGTATTGCCCACGCGCAGCGTGCTGGCGATGCGCTTGATGTCCCCCAGCCCACTGGCCGCGCCGATCGGCTTGGCCTTGGGCCCGCTGATCTTGAACCCATTGTACTGAATGGGGTTGTGCGACGCCGTCGTCATTATGCCGCCGACGGTGTCCAGTTCGTTGATCGCAAAGTAGATGAACGACGTGTCGACCATGCCGACGTCGACCACATTCATCCCGACCGACCGAATGCCGTCCATGAGGGCATTGGCCAGGTCGGGTGAATGGGGGCGCATGTCGCGCCCGACGACCATCGTGTCCTCGCGGGCCACCTTCTTGTCGGCCGGCAGGGCTGCCCGGCTGCGCTTCAGGTACTGGGCCGCAGCGTGACCCACCTTCCACGCCATTTCCTCGTTTAGCGGGCTCGGATAGACCGCGCGGACGTCGTACGCCTTAAAGATCTTATCGATCATGTGTTCCTTCCCGGGCCTGCCCGAGGCGGAAGTGTACTTAGCAGCGTCAACAGCGGCAATCGAAGAGGACATGCGCATGCTATCGGGTAGCGACCACGACAGGGTAAGACGAGCGCGACACGGGAACGCCGGCCAGCGTGCCACGCGAGCGTCTGGCATTCCGTGCGCACCGGCGGGGGCGCGCGTAGCGACTATCCGACCTGTTCAGCGATCGACGCCGTCGCTAAAGTCCACCCATCATGAAAACGCAACTGCTCGGCCGATCGTCGCTCGTCTCGTCGCGCCTGTCGTACGGCAACATGCGTTCGGTCGGCACGTGGAACCCTGCCGAGGTTACGCCCGAACGCATGGCCAAGGCCGTGCAGGCGCACATCGCGGCGTACGAAGCAGGCTACACGCTCTTCGACACCGCAGACATCTACTGCCGGGGCATGTGCGAGACCGCGCTGGGCAACACGCTAAAGCAGGTCAGCGGCATGCGCGACCGCATCTTAATCGCCACCAAGTGCGGCATCCGCTTCGCGGGCGACCCCGCGCCCGACTCGCCCCACCGCTACGATTTTTCGGCCCAGCACATCGAACGGTCGGTCGAAGGGACGTTGTCCCGCCTGGGCGTCGAGACGATCGACGTCTTCCACCTGCATCGCCCGGATCTGCTGATGAACCCACCCGAGATCGCCGCTGCGTTCGACCGCGTCCGCAGCGCCGGCAAGGTGCGCGAGTTCGCCGTCAGCAACTTCTCGCCCAGCTTCGTCGCGGCGCTGCAGGCCCACCTGCCCTTCCCACTGGTTGCCAACCAGGTCGAGATTCACCTCGGTCGGCTCGACCCGTTCACGGACGGCACGCTCGATCAATGCATCGAGCGCACCATCACCCCGCTCAGCTGGAGCCCTTTGGCCGGTGGCTGGCTGGGCGCCGGTCGCACGCTGCCCGCCGACGCGCCGAATCGGGAGAATCGCCAGAAGTTGCTGGACGTGCTCGACGCCACCGCGACCGAGCACGGCGTTAGCCGGACCGTCATCGCGCTCGCCTGGCTCCTGAAACACCCCAGCCAGATCATCCCCATTATCGGGTCGGCCACCCCCGCCAACATCGTTGACGCCGCCAAGGCCGACGACATCGACCTGACACGCGACCAGTGGTACCGCATCCTGCTCGCAGCGCGCGGCAAGGCGTTGCCGTAAGAACGGCGCTCGCCTATCTCGACACATCAAGAAAGCCAAATGCAACCGCGGAGATGCAGAGGACGCGGAGATAGAGGGAGAAGCGTTCAAAGTGGAAAAAGCATTCTGAACGCGTCTCTCTCTATCTCCACGTCCTCCGCGTCTCTGCGGTTATCCGAGTTCGTCCCGCTAGCTGTATCGGCGTCGGCGCGTGCCCAGAAGCAACATGCCACCCAGGCCGACGCCGACCGCGCTCGCCGGCTCGGGCACCGCCGTCAGCGTCACGATGTCGGTGGTGTGTTCACGGCGTTCCCAACCGGTTACTTCGCCCTTCGTGTTCATTAGCGGGAAGAGATAGACGGGCGTCAGGATGGCCTTCCAGATGCCATCCTCTTCGAACACGTTCACCTCGACGTGACCGTAATGCTTGCCGCCCGACAGCAGCACATTGCCGTCCCAGATTTCCGGTGCATCGGTGTGCGCGATGAACTCCTGGAACTCGTTCTTCAGGACATCCTCAGTGAGCGGCGCCCGCAGACCGTCGCCACCGATGCCCACGTCGTAGAAGTGGATGCCGTCGACGAGCGAATGTTCGTACATCTCATCGTGGCCACTGAAGACGGCGTCGACGCCGTACTGGGACAGCAACGGGGTAAGGGCCCGCATCGGCACGCCCGATTGCGGGTCGAGACCGGCGTCGATCGCGCCCGGGGCCAATCCGTGCGGGCCGGTGGAATAGGGCGCGTGATGAAACTGCACGAACGTGAACTGGCTCGCCTGCTGCGCGTCGGCCAACTGCGACTGCAGCCACGCGTACTGCTCCGAGCCTGGCATGTAGTCGGGCGCGTTGGAACCGGACAAGTGATGATTGGTGTCGGTCGCCTTACCGTGTTCACCACCGTCGCTGGAATCGATCGTGATGTAGGTGATCGGGCCAAGGTCGAACCGATGGTACCGGCCGTTGTGTTGCGCGTTGGTCGCGCCGTTGTCAGGGGTTTCGAAGTACGTTCGGAACTTATCCGTCGAGCGGTTCGCCGCCACTGCCGTGTAACCGCCCAGATCTCCCGGACCGCCGTAATTCTCATGATTGCCTAGCGCCGCGATGATCGGCGTGCGACTGGCGAGCGTGCCGTAGGCACCGGCGTTGTGCTTCCAGAATTCGTCCCAATCGCGCTGCTCGCCACCCGATTCCACAAGATCGCCGGCAATCGCGACAAAGTCCGGATTGCGCGCCGCGATGGCGGCCAGGTTTTGGCGGTAGCCTTCGGTTTGGTCGACGACGTACTGGTCGTTCAACCCCGCGGGGCGATTCGCTCCGATCGGCGCAGTCCACGCCGCCCGCTTCCCGGTCGATTCCGGCTCCGTTTCCGAGTCGGCGTAGACGGCAAAGCGGATCGAGTCGGTCTTCGCGGGCGCCGTTCGAAACGTGCTGGTGAACGGTGTGCCGTTCTGCAGCACCGTGTACTCGTAGCTCGTGCCAGGCGCAAGATTCGTCAGCCTTACCGAATGCGCGTACGGCCGCGCAGGATGGGGCCAGCCCACCTCAGCGGAATGGTACGACAACGCCGACGCCAGGGCCGGTGACGACGCGATCGTCGTCGGGCCACCCGCCAGCGCAACCGTGCCCGCGTCGGCGGATTCACTGAACCAGCGAATCGTCATCGCATCGCTGGCAGGGTTCTGCAGGTACGGCAACACCCGAAAATCGTCAGCAAGACCGCTTCCCGTTAGCCCTAGCAGCACCACCGAGGACGCAATCAGTTGATATCGACGCGCGTATCTAGACCCCATATGACAGAATCTAGCGATCTCCCAATGGTTTGTATACCGGACGTCCACCCGACTTTTTGACCGTCGCTTGTGGTTCCCAGACCGCTGAACCGCAAGCGACTCATCGACTCCGCAACAACTCAGACGAGCACCAATGCCTGCGTTCCCCCTCCCCTTGTCCCCCCGCACAGGAACCCGTAAACTACTGGACTTTCCCACAGCCGGGCTCGGCCGTGGACAGCATTGTTGTCGTTTCGGAGATTTGCCGTGATTATCGTGATGCAGCCCCACACGTCCGCCGAGGCCATCGAGCGGGTGTCGAACGAGATCAAGCGTATGGGGTCGACGCCGCACCTGTCGCAGGGGCAGTTTCGCACGGTGATCGGGGCGGTTGGTGAGGAGGGCACGCTGGACCCGCAGCACTTGGCGGCGTTGGAAGGCGTGGAGAAGGTCGTCCCGATCATGAAGCCCTACAAGCTCGCCAGCCGCGAGTTTCACGAGGACGACTCGGTCGTCACGATCGGTGGTGGCAAGTCGCTGTTCGGCACGGAAGTACCGCAGGTGAAAGTAGGCGGCACGCACGCCGCATGCATCGCCGGGCCGTGCGCGGTCGAGAACGAGCAGATGCTCGGCCAGATCGCCCGCCACGTGCGCGACGGTGGCGCAACCGTCCTTCGCGGTGGCGTTTACAAGCCGCGCACCTCTCCCTATTCGTTCCAGGGCCACGGCGAGCCCGCGATGAAGTGGATGCGCGCCACCGGCGACGAACTGGGCATGCCGATCTGCGTGGAGGTCATGGACACGCGTCAGGTCGAGCTGATGGAGAAGTACGTCGACTGCTTCCAGATCGGCGCCCGCAACATGCAGAACTTCGATCTGCTGCGCGAGGTCGGCAAGACCCGCAAGCCCGTCCTGCTGAAGCGCGGACTGGCCGCGACGGTGAAGGATTGGCTGCTGAGCGCCGAGTACGTGCTGAGCCAGGGAAACCGCGGCGTAATCCTGTGCGAGCGCGGCATCAAGACCTTTGAGGACAGCATCCGCTATTCGCTGGACATCACCAGCATTCCGGTGGCGTCGCAATTGAGCCACCTGCCGATCATCGTCGACCCCAGCCACGCCGCCGGCAAGCGAGACTATGTCGGCGCGTTGGCGCTATCGGGCATGGCCGCCGGGGCGCACGGTGTGATCGTCGAGGTTCACTACAACCCCGCCGAGGCCCAGTGCGACGGCCCGCAGGCCCTGCTGCCCGAGACCTTCAAGAACCTCATGGGCAAGCTGCGCTCGATCGCGGCCGTCACGGGGAAAGAGTTCGCCGAGATCGGTGAAGTGGCGGCGGTATAACAAGAAATCGTGCCCACGAATGAGCACGAAGGAACACGAATAAGAATGCATTTATTCGTGTCTATTCGTGCTCATTTGTGGGCACTGAATTGATCGGCAAGGCAGATAACAAAGCACTATGGCACGTACACCGTTTATCGCTGGCAACTGGAAGATGAACACCACCAAGTCCGCGGCCATCGAGTTGGCCAAGGGCGTCGCGGCGGGCGTGCCCGCAGGCGTGGAAGTGGGCGTCGCGGTGCCGTTTGTTTACATCGACGCGGTGGCGCAGGCGGTCGCGGGGTCAAAGCTGATGGTAGGCGCTCAGGACGCCTACTTTGAGAAGAGCGGCGCGTTCACCGGTGAAATCTCGGTCGACATGCTGAAGGACCTCGGCGTGCGGTTCGCGCTTACCGGTCACAGCGAACGCCGGCATGTGCTGGGTGAGACGGGCGAACTGGTGTCGAAGAAGGCCCACGCGATCTACGCTGGCGGGCTGACGCTCGTCCACTGCGTCGGTGAGAAGCTCGAAGAGCGAGACGCCAACACGACCTTCAACGTCGTCGAAACACAGTTGAAGGAACTGTCGGCCAAGATGGACGACCCGGCCCGGGTCGTCATCGCCTACGAGCCAGTCTGGGCGATCGGCACCGGCCGAAATGCCACCGATGCTCAGGCGCAGGAGGTTCACGCCTTCGTGCGTCAAACGCTGGCCAAGATGTGGAACAAGGACTTCGCCGACCGCGTACGCATCCAGTACGGCGGCAGCATGAAGCCCGAGAACGCCAAGGGCCTGCTGGCCCAGCCCGACGTCGACGGCGGCCTGATCGGTGGCGCGGCGTTGAAGGCGGATAGTTTTCTTTCGATTGTGAACGCGGCACTTTGAGGAATTGCCGATTTGCGATTTGCGATTTGCGATTGAAGAGCGGCGATTTACTCCGTCCCTCTCTTCAATCGCAAATCGCAAATTGCAAATCGCAAATTTGGAAACCCAATGTTCAGTAGCGCACTGTTCTACATAACGATGATCGCCTTCGTGCTGATCTCCCTGTTCATGATCCTGCTCGTGCTGGTGCAGAAGGGGCGTGGCGGTGGTCTGGCGGCGGCGTTTGGTGGCATGGGGGGCAACACGGCGTTCGGCAGCAAGACCGGTGACGTGCTGACCTGGACCACCGCGGTCGTCTTCGGCATCTTCGTCGTGCTCGCGGTCGTGCTGAACCTGCTGGCCGAGCAACGCAACCGCGGTGGCGTCGCCCCCGCTGCCGCAGCGGCGACCGCGGCAACAGTCGCCCCCGAGACCGCGCCGGCCGCGACGCCCGCGCCAACGCCGGCAATGCCCCCAACACCCGCGGCGACGACGGCCCCTACCACCGCCGCCACGCCGACCCCGACGCCCATCCCCATGGGTGAGGCCAACGTCCTGAACGCCCCACCGACCACCGCCCCGGCCGCCACTGCGCCCACGGTACCCGCGGTGCCGGCGACGCAGCCTTAATCTGATCCTTTTACGTTACGCATTCGTCCAGTTCTGAAAGGCAATATGATCGTCAGCATGACCGGTTTCGGCGACGCAGCGGCGGAGAAGGACGGCACCCATTACGCCGTCGAAATCCGCTCGCTCAACAACCGCTACTTCAAGCCGGTTATCAAGCTCCCCGACACGGTCAGCGGCCTCGAACCCGAACTCGAGACCATGCTCCGCGAAAAGCTGGGCCGCGGCAGCATCACCTACATCCTGAAGATGCGCTCCGACAGCGCCGAGGCGGCGTACCACATCAACATCGAGGCCCTGAAGGCCTACGTGGAACAACTGCAACAGGTGAAGGGGCTCGACCGCCTGCTGACGATCGACCTGGCCAGCCTGGTCAACCTGCCCGGCGTCTGCAGCGAGCCGCGCGACGAGGCCGACGAGATCGCCGAGCACGGCACGATCATCCGCCAGATCACCGCGCGTGGCATCGAAAAGCTCAACGAGATGCGCCGCCGTGAGGGCGAGAGCCTGTTCCGCGAGTTGATGAAGCACCTGGCGGTCATTAAGGCCAGCCTCGCGACGATCAGCGAACGCGCCCCGATGGTGGTCGACGACTACCACAAACGGCTGACCCAGCGGGTTAACCAGCTGATGCAGAAGGCCGAACTGCGTGTGAACGAGAACGACCTTATCCGCGAGGTCGCCGTCTTCGCCGAGCGCGCCGACATCGCCGAGGAAATCCAACGCCTCTCGACGCATTTGACCGCCTTCGAGGAAGCCTGCCAGACCGGCGAACACGCCGGCCGCAAGCTGGACTTCATCACGCAGGAAATGCTGCGTGAAGCCAACACGATCGGCAGCAAAGCGAACGATGCGACGATCGCCAAGCATTGTGTGGAGATTAAGGGTGCGATCGACCGGTTGAAGGAGCAGGTCCAGAACGTGGAGTGAGCGATGGAGCCACTCGACTACGAAACGTCCGAAAGGCCACGCGATCTCGCTGCCGAGAATGCTCATTACAGTCGTAGGAATCGCGAGGTGCGTGTCTCATGGGTGCCATTGATCGCGGTCGTCTGTGTGTTTGCACTGTTGTGCATAGCAGGATGGTTTTTACTGATTCTCTGGCTGAGAACAGTTCAGTGGACGATTTGAGCCACGCGATGGTGAGCAGTGCTCACCGACTGAGACCACGCAAGTGACCGGTCGATATGCCGAACGAGCCACTCGATTACGAGTCGCCACAGCCGAAACCACCGCCCGATTGGCGATGCGTGCTTCGAGTACTCTTGGTGATCTTCGCGATCTGGGCTGCTTTGATGGTGTTGGCGATGTGGTCAGGTAAATAGACCAGTAGGATGGGGTTCATCCGGCCCAAACTGCGAGGGAACAGATACGGTGGGGATGAACCCCACCCTACGAAGAACTAAATGCTTGACTCGAAAGAATATCCCGGCCTGCTCATCGTTCTCGTCGGTCCGTCCGGCGTGGGCAAGAGCACGATCTCGCGGCTGTTGGCCGACAAGGTGAACGTGTCGTATACGGTCAGCGCGACCACGCGCCCAAGGCGGCCAAACGAGGAGAACGGGAAGACGTACGACCACGTCGACCACAAGGAGTTCTACCGCCGGCTGGACAACGACGAGTTCCTGGAATACGCCCAGGTGTACGGCGACTACTACGCCACGCCCAAGCACCCGGCTTTGGACTACCTGAAACAGGGCCGTGACGTGCTTCTGGAAATCGACTTTCAGGGCGCCATGCAGGTGCGGCACCACTACCCCGAAGCGCTGCTCGTCTTCATTCTGCCGCCCGATGAGCCTACACTACTGCAGCGGTTGACCGACCGCGCCCGCGACAGTGAAGACGAGATCAACAAGCGCTTCCGGGCGGCCAAGCGTGAAATTCACATGGCGAAAGGTAGCCATGCGTTCGACTACATGGTCATCAACGACCACCTTGACGACGCCGTCGAGGAAATTATCAAGATCATTCGACATAAACGGTCGGGTGGGATTTAATTCAGTGCATGGGCGACACTTATGTCGCCATCAGACCGCAGGAAGATGGGCGACGCTTGCGTCTCCCTTATCGAGGAAACCAAATGATTGAAGCACTCAAGAGCGACGAGATCGTGAACAAGGTTGGCGGCCGGTTCAAGCTGACCGCACTCATTCAGAAGCGCATGCTGGAACTGATGGACGGCGCCCGCCCGCTCATCGATCGCGGCAACATGACGGACCTGGAAGTCGTGATCCAGGAAATCCTGCAGGACAAGATTGCGATCGACTACGAAGCCAGTGGTCTGGCGCGCCCCGTATAGGCCAGTTGCAGTTCGCAGCGCCCCACGTCCCGAACGCCGTGCCATCTTGGTGGCATGGTCCGGATCGCGGGGAAAAGCGTAGCCGCGCGCACCCTCTCGCGGCACGACCGTTGCATCACATCCCGTTGAAACATCAGTTCGGGCTGCCCGTGGGGGCGGCCCGAATGCTTTTCAACAGGAGCACGCACATGGCCACTGCAATGGATTATCGTCACGATACTGGCGTCTCGTCGCCCGCCAAGAGCACCGCGTCGATCGTCGCCATCATCGCCGCGATCGTCAGCTTCGTCATGTCCGCCCGCGGTAGCGAGTTCATCGCCTTGCTGCTGGCCGTAGTCGCGATCGGCGCTGGGCTGCTGGGCGGGCTGAAGTCGCTGTCACCCCAGGTGAAGGGTGGCATCCTCAGCATTTTGGCGGTCGTGCTCGGCGTGATCGCGATCGTGGTCGCGGTGATCGCGATGATCTTCTAACTTCCGACGTGAAGACCTCGACAACGGATACAAGAAAGACGCTGGCATAGTTGCCGGCGTCTTTCGTTGATCGAGGTAGTTCTCCTGACGGATCAATAGCGATCGAGATCACTTACGCTCGATATTGAAGCGAAACATCGCCCGCGGCCAACTCGATGGTCTGAGACGACGGGCTGAAGTGGTCTGGCAGACGCAGCGTGATCTGTTGGGCCACGCGGCTGCTCAGCTTGAGCGAGAACGTACGTCCGTTCTCCGACCAGGAGAGATCTACCCTTACGCCGCACCGTGTCGTAATTCCCCGCACGCTTCCATGAGGCCACGCGCTCGGTAAGGCGGGGAGCAGGTGGAGAAAGCCGGGACGTGACCGGACCAGCATTTCACACACGGCCGACACAAGGCCCAGGCCGGCCTCAATCTGGAACGGCGGCTGCGCTCCTAGTCCCCAATACGCCGACAGCCCTTGGGCTCGCCAGTCGTTTCCCCAGCTGAGCAGGTTTGGGTTTGTACATCCCCGCAGCAACAGTTCCAGGTTCTCCAGCGCCCGTTCGCCTTGGCCACTGCGGGCCCAGAGGTTGGCCATGAAGGAGAAACTCCATCCGGCCATGCTGTCCAGTTCATTCTGGCGCAATTCCAAAGCGCGCACGGCCCAGGTGTAAACTTCCGCGGTGTCTTCCGGATTGATCTCCGAGCCAGGGAAGAGCCCGTACAGGTGCGAAAGGTGCCGGTGGGCCTGCACGTCGGCCAGATCCGCGTGCAGCCATTCGCGCAGGCCACCCTCGGCATTAGCCTCGTACGTCGGCAGTGCGGCCAAAAGTTGCCAGTAGCGCTCTTCCTGTTGTGGGTCGGATAATTGAAGGACCCGCAAGGCCTCCAGCAGGTTGCACAGCACTTCGCGGCAGACGGACACGTCCATCGTCGCGTCCGCGACGGTCATCGGCTTCCCGGCGGGCGCATTCTCGGGGGAGATGGATGGGGCGAAGTGCGCGACGCCGTCGCGGACCTCAACGAAGTCGAGGTAAAACGCCGCCGTCTCCTGGAGCCACGGCAACGTGCGCGTGCGAAGAAATTCGCGGTCGCCGGTCGCGAGCCAGTGTTCCCACCAGTGCTGCGCCATCCACCCGGCGCCGGCCGTCCAATGGACGAAGGTGCCGTGAGATATCTGCCCATGTGTTCCCATGTAAGCGGGCAGCAGGATCCCGCGGCAGCCATATGACTGGCGAGCATTGGCGCGATAGTCGCCGAGGAACCCGAAATAGTAGTCGGCCAGCGGCTCGATCAGGCGGGCGAGGCCCGTCTGCGGCGCGAGCCAGTACGTCATCTGCACGTTGATGTCGTTGTGGTAATCGCTTGCCCAGGCCGGCGTATAGTCGCCGTTCCAGCGACCCTGAAGGTTCAACGGCCACGCATCTTCGCGAGCCGCCGTGACGAGCAGATGGCGCTGGAAGGCGACCATACGTTCGACGAGCGCGTTGCTGACATCGCCCTGGAAGGCTTCCTGTGTCAGGACATTATTTGGCTTGCTGCGATCCGCCTCTTCCGCACCCAGGTCGAGATGGAACGCATTGATGAGCGGCTCGTGATGCTCGCGGTGTCGCTGGAGAAGTGTCCTGTAATCTGCCGGAAGCGATGCGAGTTCCTCGAGCAGACGCGGGACCGCAGCATCCGCGGGTTCGTCGTACCAGCACTTGACGAGCACCAGGGCGGACTGAGCGTCCTTCACGCCCGACCAGACGCCTCCCCAATACCGATCACCGTAAGCGCTGCCTCCGCCAACCGGCAGGGCCTGGAGGACCGCACCGAACTCCCGGCCGTCTTCGTAACGGCCGATGTGGGCGTGCCAGCCGGTTCCCTCGCGTGCGTCCCAGGCGATGGGCGGGGTTTGCGGCCGCGGTTTGCGGCCCGATCCGTAATCCGTCACGTCCTCCACGCCGTGTGGGCGCAGGCGGCAAGCCATGTGCAGAGCGCCCGGCTCCCATTCGTCCGTCGTGAGGGCGATAACGTCATCGGCCCGCGACACGAACAGGCGGCGCGCGTGGCGGCGCCCCTTCATGGTCCAGGCGACGACGACCTCACCGGTGCTTAAGTCGAGTGACGAACGATAATCCCTCGTCGCAGCGATGCCGTGATGATGGATCCATATCTCGCCCAGCGGGTGATAGTCGGCCGTGTCGCAGCGGTAACCCTTCTCCTTGATAACGGACGGGAACACTGCGGCGGCTTCGGCCCAACGGCCCTCGGCCTGCAGGCGCCGAATGTCCGCGAGCCGCGGTGCCAGACTCGGCAGTTCACCGCGCGGCTTCTCCAGCCAGCACCGGTGATGGTTGAGCAGAACGAAATCCTGGGCCACATGGCCAAAGACCATCGCCCCAAGAGGCCCATTGCCGGTGGGGATGGCGTCTTCCCAGCGGGTCGCCGGCTGATTTAATGTGTAGGACATACTTGGGCCGGAATTTCTTTCCTGGCTAAGTGAAGAGGATTCCTGAGTTTTTGGCACACGTGCGCTAGGTGAACGGGCAGGTCATAGCCGGGTCACGAGCAGTTCGCGTTGGAAGATCATTTCCTTTGGCAGATCGCCGGCAAGCTTTAAGAACAGTTCCTCTTGGCTGAGGATCTCGGCCTTTACCTCATCGTTGCGCACGGACTGGATCTCAGCAAACTGCTCGGGCGTGATGTCGAGCCCTTCCAGGTCGATGTCCTGTGGGCGCGGCATCCAGCCGATCACGGTCTCGCTGGCATAGGCACGGCCCTGGCAGCGATCGATGATCCACTTCAGCACGCGCATGTTCTCGCCGAAGCCCGGCCAGAGGAACTTGCCGTTGTCGTCCTTGCGGAACCAGTTGACGTGGAAGATGCGCGGGCAGTCGCTCATCTTCTTGCGCATGCGGAACCAGTGCACGAGGTAGTCGCGGATGTTGTAGCCAATGAACGGCAGCATGGCCATCGGGTCTCGCCGCACGATGCCCTGCTGCCCGGTCGCGGCCGCCGTGGTCTCGCTGCCGAGCGTGGCACCGAGGTAGACGCCGTGCACCCAGTTGAACGCCTGGAAGACGAGCGGGATCGTGCGACTGCGCCGCCCGCCGAACACGATGGCTGAGACGGGCACACCGTCGGGGTCGTTGGCGGCAGGATCGAGCGCGGGGTTGTTCACCATTGGCGCCGTGAAGCGGCTGTTTGGATGCGCCGCCTTGCCCGGGCCGTTCGGCGTCCACGGTTTGCCGGTCCAGTCGATGCACTCGGCCGGGGGCTGGTCGGTCTTGCCCTCCCACCACACATCACCGTCGGGCAGCAGCGCGACGTTCGTGAAGATCGTGTCACGCGACATGGCAGCCATCGCGTTGGGGTTCGTCTTGTCGTTCGTTCCGGGCACCACGCCGAAATAGCCGGCTTCGGGATTGATCGCGCGCAGCTTGCCGGTGTCCTTGTCCACCCACATCCAGACGATGTCGTCACCGACCGTGTTGATCTTCCATCCGGCATCGGCGTACTTCTTGGGGGGAATGAGCATCGCGAAATTCGTCTTGCCGCACGCGCTCGGAAACGCCGCCGCGATATAGCTCTTGGCGCCCTGGGGGCTGGTGGCGCCCATCAACAGCATGTGCTCGGCCATCCACCCCTGCTGCTGGCCGAGCACGCTGGCAATGCGCAGCGCCAGGCACTTCTTGCCCAGCAGCGCGTTGCCCCCGTAGCCACTGCCGAAGCTCCAAATCGTGTTGTCGAGCGGAAAGTGCATGACGTAGCGGCGGTCGGGGTTCACGTCGCCGAGCGAGTGCAGGCAACGCGTGAACTCGTCGCTGTCGCCCAGCTGCCGCCAGGCGACGTCGCCCATGCGCGTCATGATGCCCATGTTCAGCACGACGTAGATGCTGTCGGTCAGTTCCACGCCCACCTTCGCCAGCGGGCTGCCGATCGGGCCCATCACGAACGGCACGACGTACATCGTGCGACCCTTCATGCAGCCGTCGTACAACCTGCGCAGCTTCGCGTACGCGGCCCGCGGCTCCATCCAGTTGTTGGTGGGGCCAGCCATGTCTTCGGATGGCGTGCAGATGAAGGTCAGGTGTTCGCTGCGCGCGACGTCGTTGGGGTTGCTGCGGTGCAGGTAACAGCCCGGCAGCTTCTGCTGGTTCAGCTGGATCAGCACGCCCTCATCGACCGCCTGCTTCAGCAACCGTTCGCGCTCGCGTTCGCTGCCGTCGCACCAGACGATTTTGTCGGGCTGGCAGAGCGCCGCGCACTGCTGTACCCACGCCGTGACGTTGTGGTTGGCCGATGCATCACCGGATTGGTTTGCCATGCGTTCGTCGAGGGTCGTGGTCATGTGTCGTCTCCTGATTAGATGCGAACGCGATGCGCTCGGCGTGCGAGTGGACAGCCCATTGAATCTTATGCGGGCAGCGCGCAGCGGGAAACCCGCGGATTGCCCAACCGCAGGGGCGGGCCTTTATGCCCAGCGGCCGTTGCGACGATTTCCGAAGGATAGCGGGCAGGCACGGAGGTCTGCCCTTACTACGGCAGATTCTGACAGACCCGACGATGTGCATTACGTCGCTCTCATCCGTTACAATCTCCCGCCATGAGCCCGCTTCCCCTCGTCAAACATGCCCTGCTCGCGACCGTGTTGTCCGCGGTTGCCTTCGGTTGTACTTCGGTCAACAAGCCGTTGAACAAGGCGACCGTAGCATTGGAACATCGCGCGAAGAACCAGACGCGGGCCGGCACGTTCCTGGACGCCGCCCCCACGCAGGCCTCCAGCGAAAGCGACGTGCTGCGGCCGACGACCAACCCGGCGCAGCCACAAATCGTGGATGCCGACGGTTACTTCGTCGGCATCGCCATTTCAGGTGGCGGCTCGCGATCGGCGAACTTCTCGGCGGCGTGCATGTTTCAACTGCAGCGGTTGGGCGTGCTGCAGTACTGTGACTACATCTCGTCGGTCAGTGGTGGTTCGCTGACGGCCGCCTACTACTGCGCCTGGGGCGAGGAGTGGAACCCCGGCACCGTGCAGAAGAAGATGACGCACCACTTTGCGACCGACCTGCTCGCGCAGACGCTGATGCCATGGAACGTCGTGGGCATGACCGTGTCGCACCTGGACCGGTCCGACCTGCTCGCCAACACGCTGCGCAACAACCTCTTTACGCGCAAGGGCAAGGAACTGACCTACGCCGACCTGCGGCCCGATCGACCACGTCTTCTGATCAATGCGACGGACTTACAGTCCGGCCGGCCGTTCGTCTTCAGCAACGAGACGTTCGACGCGCTGAACACCGATCTGTCGAAGTACCCGCTCGCCTACGCGGTGGCCGCCAGTTCCAGCGTGCCGGTGCTGCTGCACCACGTTACGCTGCGCGACTACTCGACCACGTTCAAGCAGTACCGCCACCTGGTCGACGGCGGCGTGACCGACAACCTCGGCATTCAGACTCTGGTCAACCTGTTCGAAGCCCAGGCCCAGTCGGCCGTCGACCAGAACCTGCCCAACCCCTACCCGAACGGCGCGATCTTCATCGTGCTGGACGCCACGACGCAGTTTGACGCCAAACTGTCGAGCAAGGGAGACATCAGCCTGCTGGACAGCCTGAAGTTCGGCGCCGGCCTGAGCAGCACGGTGCTCATCAACCGCGCCAGCAGCGCGACGCTGGCCGAGATGATCGTGAAGCACGCCAGCGCCGACCTGAACGCCGATCAACTGCGCGCCGATGTTGCCACCTTGAACAAGACCGGCCAACTGACGATGCGCGATAATCGTGGCCAGCAGGTGCAGGTGATGCACCTGTCGCTATCGCACTTGAACAATCTGACCAACCTGCCGTTCAAGAGCTTCAACGAGAGCGTGAACAACATCGCGACCTACTTCAACATCGGCGAGACCGAGGCCTATCACCTCTACCTCGCCGCTGAACTGATGGTGAAGGACAAGTTCGAGAAGCCCCTGCTTGAGGTCGGCGATAAGCTGAAGGCGGCAAACGGACAAGCTCGATGACCTCGGCGTCTGCCCAATCATCTTCCGCCGCGTCGATGCCTCGCCTGATCCTCGCCAGCGGTTCACCGCGCCGCAGGCAGTTGCTGGCTGAGGCGTATTACGCGTTCGAGATCATCCCTTCGGACATTGATGAATCGCAGGTGCCCACGGATCTGCGTCCATCCGAAGTGGCGGCGTATCTGGCGCGCGGCAAGGCCGCCGTCATCGCGGCGCGGTTTCCTGACGCCGTGGTGGTTGGCGCCGACACCGTCGTCGCGCTTGGCGACCTGCTGTTGGGCAAACCGGCCGACGCAACCGACGCTCGGCGAATGCTGTCGTTGCTATCGGGCACGGCGCATCATGTGACCACCGGCGTCGCGGTCTGCCGTGGGGCCCAGGTCGATGAGGTGCACGTCACCTCCACCGTCGCCATGCGCCCCCTGACCGCCACCGAGATCGACGCCTACGTGGCCGGCCGCCAATGGGAAGGCAAGGCCGGTGGTTACGGCATACAAGATGACGACCCCTTCGTCACCCGCATGGATGGCAGCCTGACCAACATCGTCGGCCTGCCGATGGACGAGACGATCGAACTGCTCGCCCGCGCGGGCGTTCGAACTGGTTCGTCTCAACGCAGAGGCGCGGAGGGTGTCGCAGAGGACGCAGAGGCGAAGAGGAAACGCCAAGATCGATGAGCCGACCGCGCGTCCTCTGCGACACCCTCTGCGTTGAAGCTCTTTATTGACGAGGAAATGAAGATGCCGCTTTCCGAGAAACTCACCGCGATGAACATCACGCTGCCGACGCTCGCCGGCCCGTTTGGGGCCTACGTGCCGGCCAAGCGGGTTGGCAACCTGCTATACGTCTCCGGCCAACTTCCGATGAAGGACGGCCAACTCATCGCGACCGGCACCGTGCCGTCGGTGACATCCATTGAGTCCGCCACCGCGGCCGCGAGGCAGTGCGTCATCAACGGTCTTGCCGCCGCGGCGACCGTGCTGGAATCGGTCGACCAGATCGTAGGCGTGGTGCGGGTTGGCGCGTTCGTCGCGTCCGACGCCGGCTTTAGCGCCCAGCCAACCGTCGCCAACGGCGCCAGTACCTTCCTGATCGACCTCCTCGGCGACGCCGGCCGTCACGTCCGCGCCGCGGTGGGTGTGAACGTGTTGCCGTTGAACGCGAGCGTGGAAGTGGAGTTCATCTTCGAAGTGATATGACGACGAGCCGCAAGTACGCTCTTCTGTAGGACAGGCATTCCTGCCTGTCTCTCCCCACGTCTTCTTTCCTATCTCTTTGCTTACGTTCGGTGTGAGGGACATTCTAATCCGTCTCTCCCCCCGTCTTCTGTGGCACAGGCATTCTTGCGTGTGTCTCCCCCGAACTTCCTGTTACACGACATGTTCTACCTGCCGCTAAAGCGGCAAGTCCGATGTGCGCAACGAAAGCGTGATGCGTCTGACGTCGTAAGCTCAACGCCAGCACACTCGCGCCAGAAAACTTGCTATAATCCCTCAACAACGATGATCCGCAACGCGACCATTCACGATGTCCCGACGATCCAGAGCATCGTCAACAGCCACGCTGAGCTGGGGAAGATGCTCTTTAAGTCGTACGCCCAGCTGTACGAGACGCTGCGCGACTTCGCCGTCTACGAGAAGGATGGCAAGGTCGTCGGCTGTGTGGGCGTGGCGATCATCTGGGCAGACCTGGCGGAGGTGCGGTCGCTGGCGGTGGACGAATCGTGCCGCGGGCAGGGCATCGGTAAAGCGCTCGTGAACTGGTGCATCGCCGAGGCCCGGCGGCTGCAGATTCGCCGGTTGATGTCGCTGACGTACGAGCAGACGTTCTTCGAACGGCTCGGCTTTGCCGTGGTGGAGAAGGACACGTTGCCGCTGAAGGTCTGGAGCGACTGTGTCCGCTGTCCGAAGAACGACCACTGCGAC
Organism: Tepidisphaeraceae bacterium; assembly: GCA_035998445.1. Lineage (NCBI taxonomy): Bacteria > Pseudomonadati > Planctomycetota > Phycisphaerae > Tepidisphaerales > Tepidisphaeraceae > Tepidisphaeraceae bacterium. Next base: position 165,432 of record DASYHQ010000050.1, read on the forward strand.
GAGATCGCGATGGTCTACGAGCTGAGCGACGTCGCCCGCATCAGCGCCCCCGACGCCGTCCCCACGCCGCGCGGCGTGAGCATTCCCGTACTACAGAACCTGACTAGCGCGTGATCCTTTTCCTCGTTGAGCCACGAGCTTGCTCGCGGAAGCGCACCGCGAGCAAGCTCGCGGTTAAACGAGGAAACGCGTGATCTCGATCTACTTACCCCCTCAGGTCGCTCTCCCCAATCAACGTGAACCCCTTCTTGATCAGCAACTGAGCCGCCAACGTCGGATCATCCACAAACAGCGCCAAAGACGGTCCCGACGGCCGGCGTAGCAACGGATAGGCGTAGTGGATGTTGATCTCCGCCGCCAGCAGCGCGGAACAGACCTGCAGCAGCGGCTGCTTCGTCCGCTTCGGCAACTCCACCGCCAAAAGTTCCGACTCCGCGAACGCAAACCCTGCCGTCGTCAGCAACTCACGGCCATAGTCCGGCTCGGCACAAATCAACCGCACAAGGGCCGTGTCACCCGATTCCTCAATCGAAAGGGCTACGATCTTCCCCACCCCCTGCTCCAACGACCGCACAAGCTGCTGCAGCCGCCCGACCTTATTCTCCATGAAGATCGTGAACTGCCGGACGCGCGTCGATTCGTGACCGGCGCCTTCCAGGGTTTGCGGGGGGAGGACTTCTTCCATGGGTGCACAATCTACACAACATGCCACGCCTGCGCAAGATTATTCGCCGACAGCGCGTAAGAACGCCGGCCTGCGGTGAAGCAGGCCGGCGTGGCAGTAGTTCAGTCGATCGCCTTAGCGACGATAGAGCTTGCTTTAGAAGAAATCAGTAGCGTCGCTGGTCGGCACGAGGATGCTGTCGTCAGCCGTTCCCGGTTGGCTTCCCGCATCCGGAGCGGTCTGGATATCCGCAACAACGGGGTCTCCATCGCCGACACCGTAGATGTTGTCCTTGGCGACGCCAGCCAGCGGGGTATTGCTGAATTCGACGTGACCGTCGCCGAACAGGATGTTCTGGCCGTCCTGACCGTGGTTCTTGCTGTTGGCGGCCTTCACAGCCGTCTGCGCCGACGTATTGTTGATTCCGATAACGGCACCCGACGACCCGACCGGGTTGCGATCGGCCATGATGGCGAATTCAGGCCCGAGGTTGGCGTTCCAGCGATAGCCGTTGCCGACCGCCGTGGACGAGGGATACGGAATGGCCACGCTGAAGCTCAGGTTGTTCGTCCCCGAGAAGTTGCTGCGAAGCGTTGCAGCTTCCGTAAGCTGATCCTTCTCTTCGCTACTGCTGGGGCAGGTGAACACTTCGGTGCCCATGTCCTGTGTACGAACCAGCAGGAACAGTGCCGCTGTCACATCATTGTTCGCTGGAACTCCGGAGCCAGCAACATCCGTGAACGGATCATCACCACCCGGGGTGGTGAAGGCGTTCATGTCAGCGGCGTTGGCGTAGATCGTGCGGGGATAGGCCTGACGGTTCTCGTTGCTGTACAGCAGCAGGCCCTGGCCGACCTGACGCAGGTTGCTGGCGCACTTGACGCGGTTGGCCGTCTCGCGGGCGCGGTTCAGCGACGGCAGCAGGATCGAGATCAGCAACGCGATGATGCCGATGACGACCAGCAGTTCGACGAGGGTGAAACCCTTGGAGGTGCGCTTCATGTGAAGCTCCTTATGAAAAACCAGTGTCGCCCGCGAGCGAACCACGCCAAGAACGAACAAAGAATTTAATGATGGCAAAAGACCCCCATCGCACAGTGCGATAAAGATGGATGACCACCCCATGAGGCGAGGCTGACGGACCGCGAGCGACGAAAATTCACCACCTACGAACCATCGCAGGTGGTGCAAGATAGACAATTCAAATATCGAACAGCGTCAGTTGAACCCTTGGATGCACAATTAATAGTAGACGCCGTATCATTGAGAGCCTGACGCAGGCGCGTAAGTTTCACACTCAAATTAACTTTGCTTGTAGGTGGGCGTCAAGGGTAATCCTGTAGATCAAAAAATTTACTGAACCATCCGAACTTGTGAATTCTCGCGGATTGAGAAAATGGTGGCATGGCACCACCCCGTTGATCTCAAAGAGACGCTGCAGCACTTTCGCGATCAGAGTAAGCAGCGACAGATTTGCAAAGGCGTGGAGCATCACACTCTGGCCACTGACATAGAACGAAAAAAGGCTGGTTTGCCGTAGCAAACCAGCCCTTTCATTCAAATCAGAACCAACGCAACGTTGGCGGTATGGCCTACATCCCGCTTAGTTGCTCAAGGGGAACAAGACGCTGTCGTCCGCATTACCAGGCTCGCCTGCAGCATAAGTGGGCGCAGTCTGTGCGGTGGCGGGGTTGATCGTCGCACCAGCCACAGCGTAGATGTTGTCTTTGTTCACGCCAGCCAGCGGGGTGCTGCTGAACTCGACGTGACCGTCACCGAACAGGATGTTCTGGCCATCCTGACCGTGGTTCTTGCTGTTGGCGTTCTTCACGGCCGTCTGTGCCGACGCCGTATTGATCGCAACATTCGCACCCGTCGAACCAACCGGATTGCGGTCGGCCATGATGGCGAACTCAGGCCCGAGGTTGGCGTTCCAGCGGTAGCCGTTACCAACCACCGTGGTCGTCGGGTAAGGATTCGCAACGCTGAAGCTCAGGTTGGTCGTGCCGGTGAAATTGCCACGCAGCGTAGCGGCCTCGGTCAGCTGGTCCTTCTCTTCGCTGCTGCTGGGGCAGGTGAACACTTCCGTGCCCATGTCCTGCGTGCGAACCAACAGGAACAGCGCGGCCGTCACGTCATTGTTGGCCGGACGATCGGCATCACCGGCACCAGCGGCGCCAGAGAACGGGTCGTTACTGGCAGCGCCAGTGAAGACCGTAACCGCCGCAGTGGCCCCTGCCGCCACCGTACGGGGGTAGGCCTGACGGTTCTCGTTGCTGTACAGCAGCAGGCCCTGGCCGACCTGGCGCAGGTTGCTGGCGCACTTGACGCGATTGGCGGTCTCGCGGGCGCGGTTCAAGGACGGCAGCAGGATCGAGATCAGCAACGCGATGATGCCGATGACGACAAGCAGTTCGACGAGGGTGAAACCCTTGGAGGTGCGCTTCATGTGAAGCTCCTTATGAAAAACCTTTACCGCTTGCGATCAAGCAGTCCCCGCACGGGGCACGTGTAAGGAATGTGATTATGGCAGGAAGTCTCTTACCCCAAGGCATGGCAGCAATGATGACCAACCACCCCAAACAAGGCCAATCGACCGCTAGCGACGAGAATGTAACACCCACGAACATCGCAGGTATCAATTTGGACTATTTGACTATAACGGCGTCAGATAAAATCTTGGATGCACAGCAGAAGGCAGACGCCGCCATATTTCCGTAGTAGGACGCAAAGGCGTTAACTACGCCGCTAGATTACAGACTTCTGCGGATGTAGGTCAAGGGTAATTCCGGAGATCGAATACGAATGTACTTCGTCGTAGCACTTCCCACTCATTAACTGACTACTGCGAACGCGAAGCATCGTCCCACAAGCGCCGGCTTGACCTAGGTTGTTAAGTATTTATCGGTACAGCGGATATCACGATCAAGAGGCATCGCGACTGGTCAAATAGTGGCCATGAAAAAGGGCTAGCCTGCAGAAGCAGGCCAGCCCTTTGTTTTATACGCTTCGGCTTGCGAAGCGATTTAACTTTACATACCGGTTGCAGTGCTAATCGGCAGCAGGACGCTGTCGTCAGCCGTACCGGGCTGGCTACCCGCGGCGGCGGCGGTCTGCGCTTCCGTCACGACTGGCGTTGCATCACCCACGCCGTAGATGTTGTCCTTGGCAACGCCAGCCAGCGGCGTGTTGCTGAACTCGACGTGACCGTCACCGAACAGGATGTTCTGGCCGTCCTGACCGTGGTTCTTGCTGTTGGCGTTCTTCACAGCCGTCTGAGCCGAGGTCGACGTGATTGCGATGTTTGCACCCGACGAACCGACCGGGTTGCGATCCGCCATGATGGCGAACTCAGGCCCGAGGTTGGCGTTCCAGCGATAGCCGTTGCCTACCGCAGTGGTCGAGGGATAAGGAATGGCCACGCTGAAGCTCAGGTTGTTCGTCCCCGTGAAGTTGCCACGCAGCGTGGCAGCTTCCGTCAGCTGGTCCTTTTCTTCGCTGCTGCTGGGGCAGGTGAACACTTCCGTGCCCATGTCCTGCGTGCGGACCAGCAGGAACATAGCGGCCGTCACGTCATTGTCGGCCGGACGGGTCGCATCCGTTTCACCAGCGGCGCCAGAGAACGGGTCGTTACTCGGAGCGCCGGTGAAAGCCGTCATGTTGCCGGCCGCGGCCACCGTACGCGGATATGCCTGACGGTTCTCGTTGCTGTACAGCAGCAGGCCCTGGCCGACCTGGCGCAGGTTGCTGGCGCACTTGACGCGGTTGGCGGTCTCGCGGGCGCGGTTCAGCGAGGGCAGCAGGATCGAGATCAGCAATGCGATGATGCCGATGACGACAAGCAGTTCGACGAGGGTGAAACCCTTGGAGGTGCGCTTCATGTGAAGCTCCTTATGAAAACGCTGTCGCCTGCGACCCGGCCAAAGGACCCTGCGGAGCACGTGTAAGGAATGTGATAATGGCAGGATGTCCCCACTGCAAAAGTGCAATGGCAACGTTGACCAACCACTCCGCTGAGACGAGGACCGATTCGCGTGCGACGGACAAGATAACCATCAGCGAACACCGCAGATGGATTCTAGACAAGTGAGAAGGAGAACGTGATCGGCGTCAGGCGAACTCTTGGATGCGAAACACTCGGGGGACGCCGGTCTTTCAAAAAGTCTGATGAGTCAACATCAGTACGTTGATAAGGTACCTCATGTTTCGGGTTCCGGTCAAGGAAAATCTGGTTGGGAACAGCCCGATTCTGACGCTTGTATGGGCACCAAAACCGCATTTGCGCAACTTCTAGGCAGGTTTAGGGCGGATGTAGGGGAATATCCTCAGATGACGGGGGGGGGGGTGTCTGAAGCCGCGTTTGGGAAAACTATGGCTTTCGGACGCGTTGAAGGCTTGGTTTACTGGCCGCTAAAGCGGCCAGTCCGGTGGGTGGAGGCCAGGGGATCAGGTCGTGGGGGCGTCGGGCTGGGACGTGGCGAGTTTCTCACCTTTGCGTTGCTTCTGAGCTAGTTTGGCCACGACCACTTCGGGCAGCACGGCACGCAGCGTCTCAACGTTGCCGCCGAGCGCAACCACCTGGCGAATGAGGCTGCTGCTGGTGAGGGCGAACTGGTCGCCGGTCATGATGAAGACGGTCTCCACGTCTCCGACCGCCCGGTTGGCCATGGCCAATTGAAACTCGTACCGCAGGTCGGACGCGTCACGAATGCCTCGCAGGATAGCGACCGCCCGGCACTTGCGGACGAAGTTCACCGTCAGCCCGGAATACGCCTCGACGCGCACCGCCGGGATGGCGCCGACGAGGTCGCTGATCATCTCGAAGCGCTCCTCAAGCGTGAACAGCTCGCGCTTGTCCGGGTTTACCCCCACCCCCACTACGACCTCGTCGAATAGCGCCGTCGCTCTGCGGATGACGTCCAGGTGCCCGTTAGTGATCGGATCAAACTGCCCCGGAAACACGGCGATGCGGCGTTGGCTTCCCATAACGCGTTAGCCTAAACGGGCAGCCGTGTTTAGGAAAGCGGTCAACGCAGAGGCGCAGAAGGGGAACGCTGAGTGACGCAGAGGCGGGCAATTCATTTCGAGTATATTTGACGTTCCTCGTCGACGACACGCGTGACGCTTAGTTCGTCATCCTGAGGTACTCCGAAGGATGAGGAGGCGCTTCCAGAATGCGTAATGCCCTACCGCTCGCTCGCTCTGCGAAACTCCGCGCGATTCTCTGCGCCTCTGCGTTGAATATTTCTCAGCAGACGCCAATGGAATCGCCAGCGCAGCCGACGTAGATTGCGAACCATGCTTCAGCGCATCACTGCAGCCAACGGCGTCGTGTACTACCAATCTCCCCTGCTGGCACAGGCGGGCATTCCGCACGGGTTCAGCACGCGGATCGGTGGCATCAGCCGGCGGCCGTTCGACTCGCTTAACCTCGGCAACCCCAACGGGTGCGCGGTGCAGGACGACGAGGCGCAGATTTCGGTGAACTACGAGCGGCTTCACTCGGCGGTGGGACTGGCGGAACGCCGGCGCTGCTGGGTACATCAGGTGCACGGGGCGGCGTTGCAGATCGTGGAGGACGGCGAGACATTTCAGAACTCCCAGAAGGCCGACGCATTGCTGACGAGCGACCCGCGGGCCGCGCTTTCCATCCGCATCGCCGACTGCGTGCCGGTCCTGCTGGCCACCGCCGACGGCCAACACGTTGCGGGCGTTCACGCCGGTTGGCGCGGCGTGATCGGTGGCGCCGTGCCGGTGGCCGTCGCGGCACTTCGCGAGCGGACGGCGGACCAGGCGATCATCGTCGCGATTGGGCCCAGCATCTCCGGTGCGGCGTTCGAGGTCGGGCCGGAGGTCGCCGACGAGTTTACACGAGCGTTCGGGTCACGGGCACCGGTCAGCGTGCCAAATGCCGGTGGCAAGCCGTACGTCGACCTGAGGGCGGCGATCGTACTGCAACTGCTCGATCTGGGCGTCGATGAAGCCGCTATCGATGTCACCGACCGATGCACGGTTCGCGACGCCGACGAGTTCTTCTCCCATCGCCGGGATAACGGCGTCACCGGACGCATGGCGGCGCTGATCGGGACGCGAGTGTAGGTCCTCGAAAGTACGCGCCTTACGGACCTGCCACATAGCCACCGGCTTGCCGGTGGTCTTCTCTTCCCTTTGAAGCAAAGAAAGACCACCGGCAAGCCGGTGGCTATAGGGTCCAACCCGATAGGCCCCTAACCGACATCGCGACTACGTCAGTTTCCTCACGGCTTCCTCGCGCGTTCGCGCGATCGTGAACAGGCGTTCCATGCAGCAGGCCTTGAAGATCTCGGTCAGCTTTTGCGACATGCCGCAGAGCACGAGCTGGCCGCCGGAGCTCTTCACGTGCTGGCGGATGTTCACCATCATGCCGAGCACGGCACTGCCGATGTACTGCACCTTCGACAAATCCAGAATCCATCGGCCATCGCGGCCGGTGAACTCGCGCAGCATCGATTCGTTCAGCTTGTCGAACTCGTCGACGTCGAGCGTGGCGGGCAGGTCGAGTTCGATCACCCGGATCGCCACCGCATCGCTGACCTTGAAGAACTGGGACATGAAGCCCTCTGTGCTGTGCTGACCTTGTCGATTGATCTTGTTTATCGACCCGATTGGGAAGAACTTGCCGCTAAAGCGGCAGGTCCGGTGGTGCGCAGACTACACACTTACAAACCATCGCACGTGTCGCTCACTTTGGAACATCGAGTTCTACCGCACCTTCAACGTGTCGCCCTCGAACGTGATGCCGAGTGGTTCGATCTCGACCGCCTTGCGATCGCCCTGCTTGCTCACGGTGCCGGCGACCCACGCATCGTACCCATTTTCGGTCGCGACGCGCACGGTCTTGTCGGCGTCGGCCTGCGAAACGTAGGCGGCGAAGCCGATGCCCATGTTAAAGGTGGCATAGGCCTCCCGAACGTCCACGGGCCCGCGGTTCATGATGAAGTTGAACACCGGGTGCGGCTGGGGCACCTTGGCAATGCGGTAGACGAACGGCGCGTCCAGCCGCATCAACTTGCGCCAGCCGTGCCCGGTGACGTGGGCGAGATAGTGAGCATCAATACCGGCCGCCTGGAGGGCCGCAACGAACTTCACGTAGATCACCGATGGGTCGAGCAGCGCCTCGCCATACGTTCGGCCGTCGTCCATCTTGGTCAGGTAGCCCTCGGGGAGCTTATCCGCCAGCGCCCGGCAGAGGGTCAGGCCGTTGGTCTGCACGCCCGAACTGGCGAGGAAGACAATCGCGTCACCATCCTCCACGTCGCCGGCAATGCGGTTGGACTTCGGCTCAATCCTGCCGATGGCCGAGCCCGCCAGCACGATCGTGGACGGATCGACGATCCCCTTCAGTGCCGGCGTCTCCCCACCGCCCCAGACCGCGTTCGCCTGCCGACATCCCTCGGCAAACCCGGCGGCCAGTTCGTCCGCCCGGCGGTCGTCCTCAAACCAGTTCGCATCGCCGACGGCGGCGTGCATTGCGACGCTGATCGGCAGCGCCCCCACCGTCGCCAGGTCGTTGACGATGGTCGCGACGGTATCGATGCCGATGTTGCGGTAGAAGCTCTCACCGGTCAGCTTCAGCATCGCGTCGGCGATCAGGTTCTTGGTGCCGAGCCCCTCTTCAACATGGGCGAGGTAGTAGTCGTCGGCCTCGATCAGATAAGCGCTTTCACCACGAATGGCCGCCGGCTCGGATAGGCCATGGCTGGCCAGGGCAGAGGCCGTCGTTGCCGCCGCCCGCTGGCAGGCGCGTTTGAAGGCGTCCAGGGGGTCGTAGTCCACGCCGACGCTTTGATAGCTCATCCCGCTCATGTGTGGGCTCTTGTAGGGCAGGAAGGCGAAAGGGTCAAACTTCCCGCGGGTTTGCAGGGGTGGAGCATTTGGCTCCTCACGTAGCATGGGCGTCTCGCCCATGACTGTGGCTAGAGCGGGCGTCGCGATTAGTGGCAACTAGCGAAAGCAGCGGCAATGACATTAAGCGAGTCTTCTGGCCTGACCACGGTCATGGGCGAGACGCCCATGCTACGTGCGGAGAAGTTCGCTCTTCCACCGCCGCCCCACCGCCTCATCCCTCTGCTCTTATTCGTGTTCCTTCGTGCCCGATTCGTGGGCAAATCCGTTCTATTCCAAAAGAACGCGAGACAGGCTCATCGCCTGTCTCGCGTCTTCGTTTCAGTTGTTTGAGCGGTCGCTCGCGGCTCACACCTTCTTGAACAGCAGCGACGCGTTATGGCCGCCGAAGCCGAAGCTGTTGCTCATCGCGTAGGTGACCTTCATGTCGCGGGCCTTGTGCGGGACGTAGTCCAAGTCGCACTCGGCGTCGGGCTCATCCAGGTTGATCGTCGGCGGAATCAGGTTCCGGCTGACCGCCATCGCGGACACCACGGCCTCCACGCCACCGCTGGCGCCCAGCAGGTGGCCCAGTTGGCTCTTGGTGCTGCTGACGGCCATCTTGTAGGCGTGCTGGCCGAAGGTCGACTTGATCGCTTTCGTCTCGGCGACGTCGCCCAGCGGCGTGCTGGTGCCGTGGGCGTTGATGTAATCGATGAGGTCGGGGTTGATGTCCGCGTCGGCCAAGGCCAGTTTCATCGCCTTGGCGGCGCCAAGGCCCTCTTCCTGTGGCGCGGTGATGTGGTAACCGTCACCGCTCATGCCGTAGCCGACCAGCTCGGCGTAAATCTTCGCGCCGCGCTTCTTTGCGTGCTCGTACTCTTCCAAAATCACAACGCCGGCGCCCTCGCCCATAACGAACCCGTCGCGGTCCTTATCCCATGGCCGGCTGGCCTTGGTGGGCTCGTCGTTGCGGGTGGACATGGCCCGGGCGGCACAGAAGCTTGCCATGCCCAGTTCGCAGAGCGCCGCTTCCGATCCACCGGCGATCATGACGTCTGCCATGTCGGTCTGGATGAACCGTGCGGCGTCACCGATCGCATTGCTGCCCGTCGCACATGCGGTGGCGACGGCGGTGTTCGGTCCGTTGATCTTGTAGATGATGCTGACGTTGCCACTGGCGGCGTTCACCATCAATCGGGGCACGGTGAACGGTGACACGCGCGACACGCCGCGCTCGAAAAGCACGCGGCTCTGTTCCTGAAGCGTCTCGATCCCCCCGATGCCGCTACCGATCAGCACGCCGCAGCGGTAGGAATCTTCCTTGGAGAAGTCGATCCCCGAGTCGTTCACCGCCGACACGCTCGCGGCGATGCCGAACTGCCCGAAGCGGTCGAGCCGCTTGGCCTCGCGCACATCGACGCCGTACTTGGTGATGTCGAACTTCGTGCATTCCCCACCGATGCGGCAGGGAAAGTTAGTGAGGTCCCACCGCGTGACCGAGCCGATGCCGCTCGTGCCTGCGCAGAGGCTCTCCCACATCTGATCGACGTTCTCACCAAGGCTGGTGACGACGCCCATGCCGGTAATGACGACGCGACGTTTATTCATTGCCGATTTGCGAATGCCGATTGCCGATTGGATGTGCCGGACGCCGATCGGCAACTGCCGGACTAAATCGGCAATCGCAAACCGGCAATCGGCAATCCACCACTACTTGCTGCCGTGGGCCTTGATGTAATCGATGGCCTGTCCGACGGTCTGGATCTTCTCGGCTTCCTCGTCGGGGATCGAGAGCTCGAACTCGTCTTCGAATTCCATGACCAGTTCGACCGTATCGAGCGAGTCGGCGTTCAGATCGTTGATGAAGTGGGTCTCGCGAGTGATCTCGCTCTTGTCCACACCCATCTGTTCGCTGACGATCTCGATAACCTTGGTCTCAATCTCTTCCATGTGCGTTCCACCTAACCCTGAGCTGTTTTGACCCGGACCCACGCGGGGCCGAAGGATCGGAAACTATAGCCGTGCCCCGATGATTTGCAACCACCGAAGCCGGTAACGAACTGCCAGACGCCGAATGCCGAATACCGAACCGAGTGCCGATTAACTACTTTGCCATTCGGCACTTGGCAATCGACATTCGACATTTATAACTATCCCATGACCATGCCACCATCAACCAGCAGCACCTGCCCGGTGATGTAGCCGGCGTCCTCGCTGGCCAGGAACGCCACCGCGGCAGCAATCTCGTGGGCCTCGCCAAAGCGCTTTAATGGGATGATCTGCTTGACGCCGTCCTTGATCTTGTCGTTCAGCACGTCGGTCATGTCCGTTGCGATGAACCCGGGGGCCACCGCATTGGCGGTGATGGCCTTGCCGCTCAGCTCGCGGGCGACGGTCTTTGTTAGACCGATCAGCCCCGCCTTGCTGGCGGCGTAGTTGGCCTGGCCGGCGTTGCCCATCACGCCCGCGACCGAGCTGATGTTGATGATGCGCCCGCTCTTGCTCCGCATCATCGTGCGGGCGGCGGCGCGGATACTGACGAAGGCGCTCTTGAGGTTCGTGTTGATGACCGTGTCAAAGTCCTCGTCCTCCATGCGCAGCAGCAGGCCGTCCTTCGTAATGCCGGCGTTGTTCACCAGCACGTCCAGCCGCCCATGCTTCTCGGCCACGCCCTCGACGGCAGCGGCCAGCGCCTTGCCGTCGGCGATGTCGCAGGTGATCGCTTCAGCGCTGCCACCGGTCGACTCGACCTCGGCGACGATCGACTGGAGCTTGTCGAGGCTGCGCGCCATGGCGACGACGTGCAGGCCGTCCTTCGCCAGGCGCTTCACGATCGCGGCGCCGATCCCTCGGGAACCACCGGTGACGAGTGCTACGCGTTTTTCTGTCATGTCGACTTTCTCTGCTTGCTTCTGCGATCTTCGAGACCCGTCTCGATCCTTACCTAACTACGCGACCACCAGCGCGTCCGCGGTCGCCAGGCTCTCGATCGGCAGGCGACGGTTGATCCGCTTCATCAGGCCCGCCAGCGTTCGGCCGGGCGCCAGTTCTATGAACCGAGCATCCGTTTCGCTGGCCAGCGGCACCATCGTCTGTTCCCATCGCACCGGCGAGACGATCTGCTGCACGAGCAGGTCCTTCATGCTCGCTGCGTCGTGCAGCTTCGCGGTGACGTTCGAGTAGACCGGCGTCGTGGGCGCAGCGAACGTGACGCGGGCCAGTTCGCCCTTCATCGTGTCGGCCGCGGGCTGCATGAGCGGGCTGTGGAACGCCCCGGCGACCTTCAGCGCGACCGCTTTGAACCCCGCGGCCTCGGCGGCGGGCAGCACGCGCTCGCAGGCGGCCCTGCTGCCGCTGACGACGATCTGCCCCGGCGCGTTGAAGTTGGCCGGCACCAGCACGTCGCTGCCGCGATTCTCGTCGCACAGCTTCGTGATGGCCGCCTCATCGGCGCCCATGATCGCGACCATGCCGCTGGGCGACGCAACGGCGGCATCCTGCATGTACCGCCCACGGGCCGCCACGAGCTTCAGGCCATCTTCGAACGTGAAGACGCCCGCCAGGTGCAACGCCGTGTACTCGCCAAGGCTCAGGCCGGCGTAGGCGGTGACCTGTGTCGGGTCGATCTTGCCGGCGTGCAGCGACGCGCGATGGCAGGCGACGCTGGTGACGTAAATCGCGGGCTGGCTGATGTCGGTGCCGTTCAGGCGATCTTCCGGGCCCTCGAAGCAAAGCGTGGACAGGTCAAAACCCAGCACCGCGTTGGCGACGTCGAACGTCTCGCGCGCGTGCTTGTTGGCCTCGAAGAAGTCACGGCCCATGCCGACGATCTGAGCGCCTTGGCCGGGACAGAGAATGTAAGTAGACGAGGGCATTCGGTTCCGCTGCGTACCACGGGAGGCTCGCCCGTGCTTGTGCTGAGAAAAGTGAAAATACACGGGCGAGCCGCCCGTGGTACGACAGGATCTACATCTTCACGACCGCGTTGGCCCAGGTCAGTCCGGCGCCGAAGGCGACGAAGACGACCGGGTCGCCCTTCTCGAGCTTGCCGGCCCGCACGGCCTCGTCCAGCGCGATCGGGATGCTGGCGGCCGACGTGTTGCCGTACTTGGCGATGTTCACGTAGGCCTTCTCGGGCGGCAGGTTCAGCTTTTCCATCGCGCTGTCGATAATGCGCTGGTTGACCTGGTGCGGCACGATCAGCTTGAGCGTCTCGGGCGTCAACTCGCACTTCTTCAGCGCGTCGACGATGAGTTCCTCAAAGCGCTGGACGGCGAACTTGTAGACCTCGCGACCCTTGATCTTCAGGTACTGGCCGCGCTCGCTCAGCAACGCCTCTTCGAGCGGGAAGCGGCTGCCCGGCTTGCAGTGCAGCATTTCCCAGCCACTGCCGTCGGCGTGCAGGCTGGAGTAGATGACGCCGCGATCCTTGTCGGTGCTGCGTTGCACCACGACCGCGCCGGCGCCGTCACCGAACAAAATGCAGCTGCCGCGATCGGTGTAGTCGGTGATGCGCGACAGCGTCTCGGCGCCGATCACCAGCACGTTCTTGTACCGCCCAGATTGCACGAAGCTGGCGGCCGTCTCCAGGATGTACAGGAAGCCGCTGCATGCGGCCGAGACGTCAAAGGCCGGCGTGGCGTTCAGGCCCAGCGCGGTGGCGACGAAGCAGGCGGTCGACGGGAACGCCATCTCCGGCGTGATCGTGCCGACGATGATCAAATCGATGTCCGACGCCTTCAGCCCGGCCGCCTCGATGGCGGCGGTGGCGGCCTTGGTGGCCAGCGTCGCGGTGCTCTCGTCTTTACCGGCAATGCGGCGCTCGCGAATGCCGGTGCGCTGGACGATCCACTCGTCGTTCGTGTCGACCATCGTCGACAGCTCGGCGTTCGTCAGGCGCTTCTCCGGCACGTAACTTCCGGTGCCGGCGATGATGGCTGAATAAGTGGACATTGCGGATTTCGGATTGCAGATTTCGGATTGAGCGTCCCGGTGGATTGCCTTTCAATCCGCAATCCGAGATCCACAATCCGAAATCAATTCACTGCTCGGCCAATTTACTGCTCTACGACCGGCACGCTCTTCTCGATCTTCTCGACGATCTTCTCGTTCACGCCGCTGGCGACCAGCTGCTTGGCGACGCGGATCGCGTTCATGATCGCGCGGGCGTCGGAGCGGCCGTGGCAGATCAGGCAGTAGCCACCGACGCCCAGCAGTGGCGCGCCGCCGTACTCCTGCCAGTCGTGCTTGGCGTAGATCTTCTTCATCGTAGGCTTGAACTGCTCGAGCAGGTCAGGCGCGAACTCGGCCAGTTCGGCCAAAATCGTCTGGAACAACCCTTCGCTGATGCCCTCGGTGAACTTCAGCAGGATGTTACCGACGAAGCCGTCGCAGATGACCACGTCGACCACGCCCTTGAAGACGTCCTTGCCCTCGACGTTGCCCACGAAGTTGATGAGCGGCTCGTCGCGCATCAGCTTGCGAGCCTCCTTCACCATGGCGTTGCCCTTGGCGTCCTCCTCGCCGATCGACAGCAGCCCGACGCGCGGGTTCTCGATGCCCGCCACCGCGGTCGCATAAGCGGCCGTCATGAGGGCGTACTGCTCGAAGTGCATCGGCTTGGGTTCGGGATTGGCGCCGACGTCGCAGACGAAGACGGGGCCGTGGAAGGTCGGCAGGATGACGGCGATGCCGGGGCGGCTGACGCCCTTCAGCGTGCGCATGCGCAACTGGGCGGCGGCGACGCAGGCGCCGGTGTTGCCGGCGCTGATCACCGCGTCGGCCTCGCCCTTGGCCGCGAGCTTGCACATCACGGCGATGCTGCTGTCGGGCTTGTTGCGAATCGCCTCGACCGGCGAGTCGTCCATCTCGACCACCTGCGTGGTCGCGACGATGCGGAAATGCTTCTTCTGATCGGCTGACAACGGACTGGCAGCCAGGCCGTCCTGGATGACGCGCTCGTCACCCACCAGCAGGATCTCATCACCCGATTCGAGCAGCGGAACGGCGTCCCAGCAGCCCTTAAGAATGGCGGCAGGCGCTTTGTCGCCGCCCATTACGTCAACCGCAGCTCGCACTGGTAACCCTCCGTGTCCCGCAATCGGCGATCAGGCTAGGCGTTCCCGCCGTCTTGCTCAACCGGCAGGGCGAGCTTCGGATTCACGTAACCACATTGGTCGCACGACGCGTGCGGCAACTTCGAGTTGCCGCACTGCGGGCAGCGCACGTAGTGGATCGGCTTGAGCGCCAAGTGCGAACGGCGCTTACGCTTACGACTCTTGGAATGTTTCTGAACGGGAAGCATGACTTACTCCTGCAGCGCCACTCTCGCCAAGCACGCCAACGACTTTTAACTCAAGTCCAAAATAAAGTCCCGGCGGGCTGACCCCACCGGGAAAAGAGGGGATACGTTATATAGATGGTCCGAATATGTCAATCCCTTGGGAGGGGACCGTCCCGTTCATTCCCGGTCCGCTTCGGTTCTGTCTGAGAACGTACTCTGAGTCCACCGCCGTAGGGGCAGGCCTCCGTGCCTGCCCTCTTTGTTCTGGGAAAAGAAGGAGGGCAGGCACGGAGGCCTGCCCCTACGTGGGGCTTGCAGACAGAACTGCAGTCTTTAGGCTCTGCTCGGGATGACATCCACCGCGTCTACACCTCATTCGGAAGGAAGCCGCCCTCACCCTAAGAGCATGTTATGGACTTTTCCTTCGCGTGGCGCTGAACTTAGGGGATGGCAAGGAAGCCTTACCCCAGCGACGTCTCGGATGAAGAGTGGGATTTTGTGGTCGCATACCTCACGCTGATGACCCACGATGCTCCGCAGCG